>DATMDB010000263.1:0-5110 GCA_035558075.1 Burkholderiales bacterium | reverse complement strand
GCAGGCGTATCGGAGCGATGCGAATTTCATTCTGTTCCGGGTATCCCGGGCGGATGAAGTGTTTAAGGGATTAATTCAACGCGGAATCCTTATTAAGAATCTCAACCGCAGCCATCCGCTGCTTGAAGACTGCTTGCGGGTGACGGTCGGCACGGCACAACAAAACCGGCAATTCATTCAGGCGCTCACAGAAACCCTCATCCCCTAAGATCCTACTTTTTCAACAAGGCACCCATGCGCAAGGCACAGGTTACCCGCAATACCCTGGAAACCAAAATCGGCGTGAAACTAAATCTCGACGGCAGCGGCAAGACGAAACTTTTCACCAGGGTCGCCTTTCTCGACCACATGCTGGATCAGGTGGCGCGGCACGGCTTGCTGGATTTGGAAATTTCAGCGAAGGGTGATTTGCAAATTGATGCGCATCACACCGTGGAAGACATCGGCATCACTTTCGGCCAGGCTTTCCTCAAGGCGCTCGGCGCGAAAAGAGGCGTACGTCGCTTCGGCCACGCCTACGTGCCTCTGGATGAGGCCCTGTCGCGCGTGGTGGTGGACTTATCGGGCCGGCCGGGGCTGGAATACAACCTGAAATTCACCCGTGCCCGTATCGGCGAATTTGATGTAGACCTGGTGCACGAGTTTTTCCAGGGCTTTGTCAATCACGCCCTGGTGACGCTGCACATTGACAACTTGCGCGGCAAGAACGCGCATCATCAGTGTGAAACCGTATTCAAGGCTTTTGGGCGGGCGTTGCGCATGGCCTCCGAAATCGATCCGCGCAATTCTGGCAGGCTGCCTTCGACCAAAGGAAGCTTGTAAGCTAACGCAATACCAATGATTGACATTGCAGTAGTGGATTACGGCATGGGCAACCTGCGCTCGGTGGCGAAAGCGCTCCAGCATGTTGCTCCTGATGCACAAATCAGCGTTACTGATAGCGCACAGCAGATTCGCGAAGCAAGACGCGTGGTATTCCCCGGTCAGGGTGCGATGCCGGATTGCATGCGCGAGATGGAGGCGCGCGGCCTGCACAAGCCGCTGCTCGAGGCCGCCGGAACTAAGCCGTTTCTCGGCATTTGCATCGGGTTGCAGATGCTCTTCGAGTGGAGCGAGGAGGGCGACGTCGAAGGGCTGGGTGTGCTCCCCGGCAAAGTGCGGCGCTTCCCCAAGGACGCTATGGTTGACGATAAAGGTGCGAAGCTGAAGGTGCCGCACATGGGTTGGAACCGGGTTGAGCCGCAAGGGACACATGCGCTGTGGGCGGGAATTTCACCGGGCAGCCGTTTTTATTTTGTCCACAGTTATTACGTCGAAGCCGGCGACGCGCGGCAGGTGGCCGCTGTGAGCCGTTATCCTTTTGCCTTTGCCTGCGCGGTGGCGAGCGATAATATTTTCGCGGTGCAATTCCACCCGGAGAAAAGCCAATCCGACGGCTTGCGTTTACTTGCCAACTTTGTAAACTGGAACGGGACGGCTCATACCCCGGTTTGATGCGTGTTTTCCACAAAATGCCGGTTTGTGTTGTATTATTTTAATTGTGAAATCAAAATCCGCTAGGCGGGTCAACCGCGTCTGATTGCTTTACTCCTGAATTCGAAGCGATGCTGATCATTCCTGCCATTGATTTGAAAGACGGGCAGTGCGTGCGTTTGAAGCAAGGCTCGATGAAAAACGCCACGGTATTTTCCGACGCCCCAGGGAAGCAGGCGAGAAAGTGGCTTGAGCAGGGCGCCAGACGCCTGCATCTGGTGGACTTGAACGGGGCTTTTGCCGGCAAGCCCAGGAACGAAGTGGCGATCAAGGAAATCATCGCTGCCGTGGGCAATGAAATCCCGGTGCAACTGGGCGGCGGCATCCGCGACCTGGAAACCATCGAGCACTATCTGGACGACGGCGTCACTTACGCGATAATCGGCAGCGCCGCGGTGAAGACGCCGGGCTTCCTGCGCGAGGCGTGCTACGCTTTTCCCGGCCACATCATGGTCGGGCTCGATGCCAGGGGCGGTAAAGTGGCGGTGGACGGCTGGTCTAAAGTCACCGGCCACGACGTGGTGGACCTTGCCAAGAAATTCGAGGATTACGGCGTGGAGGCGGTGATTTACACCGATATTAGCAGGGACGGCATGTTGAACGGCGTCAACATCGAGGCCACGGTGGAACTGGCGCGCGCGATCACGGTTCCGGTGATCGCGAGCGGCGGTCTGGCCGGTCTGGATGATGTAAAAGCACTGTGCAAAGTGGGGTCCGAAGGCATCATCGGCGCCATCACTGGCCGCGCGATCTACCAGGGTACCCTGAATTTCAATGCTGCTCAGGCACTGGCTGACAAGTTAAGTGCAAAAGCTTAGGCCACAGAGATCGCAAAGGTCGCAGAGCCGATTTTTTCGTTCTGTGCTTTGTGGCTAAGGTTTTTTAATGGGCCTCGCCAAACGCATCATCCCCTGCCTGGATGTCACCGGCGGGCGCGTGGTCAAAGGCGTTAATTTCGTGGGTTTACGCGATGCCGGGGATCCGGTGGAAATCGCCCGCCGCTACGACGAGCAGGGCGCGGATGAACTCGCTTTTCTCGATATTACCGCCAGCTCCGATTCCCGCGGCCTGATTCTCTCCGTAATCGAAGAGGTGGCGGCGCAGGTGTTTATTCCGCTGACGGTGGGCGGCGGCGTGCGCTCGGTGGCGGACGTGCGCAGTCTCCTCAATGCCGGGGCGGACAAAGTCAGCATCAATACTTCCGCAGTGCAAAATCCGCAACTGGTGGCGGACGCGAGCAAGCGTTTCGGCGCGCAGTGCATTGTGGTGGCGATAGACGCGAAACAGGCGGGCGATGGCGCAAGGCCGCGTTGGGAGGTATTTACTCACGGCGGTCGCAAAGCCAGCGGCCGCGATGCGGTAGAATGGGCGAAGCAGATGCAGGCGCTGGGCGCCGGTGAAATCCTGCTTACCAGCATGGACCGCGATGGCACGAAGAACGGTTTCGATCTGGCGCTCACCCGGGTGATCTGCGATGCAGTGGACATTCCGGTGATAGCCAGCGGAGGCGCGGGTAATTTGCAGCATTTTGTGGAAGGAGTGCTGCAAGGCGGCGCGGCCGCAGTGCTGGCGGCGAGCATTTTCCACTATGGCGAATACACCGTGCTGGAGGCCAAGCAATACATGGCGCAACACGATATCGAAGTCAGGTTATAAACATGACGGACGCCTGGTTAAACCAAGTAAACTGGACGCATGACGGCCTGGTGCCGGTGGTGGTACAGGAAGCGGGCGGCGGCAAGGTTCTGATGTTCGCCTGGATGAACCGCGAGGCGCTGAAGCGCACCGTGAGCAGCGGCGAGGCGGTGTATTGGTCGCGCTCGCGCAAAAAATTATGGCGCAAGGGCGAGGAATCCGGGCATGTGCAAAAAGTGAAGGAAATCCGCCTTGACTGCGATCACGACGTGCTGCTGCTTGCGGTGGAACAGATCGGCGGGATTGCTTGCCATACCGGAAGGCATAATTGTTTTTTTCAGAAATTGCAGAGCGGAAAATGGGTGACTACCGATCCGGTCATCAAAGAATCTAAAGAGATCTATCAGAAATGAGCGGCGCCGATATATTGCAACGCCTCGCCAAGACCCTGGAGCGCCGCAAAGGCGCGAGTCCGGGAGGCTCTTATGTGGCCAGGCTTTACGCCGGCGGGCCGGATGCAATATTGAAAAAAGTTGGCGAAGAAGCTTCGGAAACCCTGCTTGCTGCTAAAGACGGTGATAAACTACAGATTGTGAAGGAAACTGCCGATCTGTGGTTTCACTGCCTGGTCATGCTCTCGTATTACGGATTGACTGCCGATGACGTGCTTCAGGAATTGCAGCGGCGCGAAGGTGTTTCAGGATTGACGGAGAAAGCGGGGCGCAAAAAAAAAGGCAAGCCATAGGAATGCGCAAACGGTGAATAAATGGAAAACTGCATTTTTTGCAAGATCGTGAGAGGGAAAATCCCGAGCAAGAAGGTCTATGAAGACGACGAGATCCTCGCTTTTCACGATGTCAACCCGCTGGCCCCGGTGCATTTCATGGTGATACCGAAACAGCATGTCGAATCGCTTGCGCATGTCGGCGAGGCGCACAGCGGTGTACTGGGGAAAATCATGGTGCTGGCGCCGAAACTCGCCAAAGAACAAGGATGCAAGGATGGTTTCCGCACCATCATCAATACCGGAAGAGTGGCGCGGCAGGAAGTGTCTCATTTGCACATTCACATCATCGGCGGTCCCGAGGTGCTGCCGCCTATGCTGTACCGCCCAAAGCTGGCGTAAACCATAGAGCTTCTAACATAATGAAACACCTTTGCGTTGCTGACCCAAAAGATGCGGATGCAAGGCGCGAGGGTGTAGCGCTACTCGGTAGTAACGCAAGCCCGAGCAACGCCGCAGACGCACTTTTGGGCCGCAACCCATGGGGACGGCGCGGAGCTCAAGGCATGCCATTGTCACTCACCACTGGTTTAGAATTACTAAACGGCGTGGCTTGCTCCGCGGCCTGCACTTGATCCCGCGCCGTCGCAATATGCGTTACATTATGTTGGAGGCTCTTTTAGGAGTTGAACATGGGCTCTATTAGCGTTTGGCATTGGTTGGTTGTTTTGCTTATCGTGCTCTTGATTTTCGGCACCAAAAAGCTGCGCAACATAGGCACCGATCTCGGCAACGCGGTGAAGGGATTCAAGGACGGCATGCGCGGCAACGCAGAAGAGGACAAGACCGCGCAGCAGATCCAGCCCCCGGCCACCGGCAAGACCATAGAAGGCGAAGTTAAAGACAAAACCCAAACTAAAGCGTGAGGTGTAAATAGTGAGGAGTAAGGAGTAGACGGTTCTGAACCCTTTTCACTCCTAACGCCTCACCCCTCACTTGCCATGTTTGACATTGGCTTTTCCGAAATACTGGTGATCGCCGTGGTTGCGCTCATCGTGATCGGCCCGGAGCGGTTGCCGAAGGTGGCGCGCACCCTGGGGCATTTATTCGGACGACTGCAGCGTTATGTTGCCGAGGTGAAGGCCGATATCGACCGCGAGATGCAGATGGAGGAATTGAAGAAGCTCCAGTCCAGCATGCAGGAAGCGGCGCTTTCCG
>DATMDB010000262.1:0-3677 GCA_035558075.1 Burkholderiales bacterium | reverse complement strand
GAGGCGCAGCGAATGGTTGACCCCCTTCGCAAGCCGAGCGACAAAGCAGATCGCACTAAAAGCCGCGTCCCGACCGGGTTTCGGCGCAATGCGGCGCTTGCGTCGTTGCGCTCCTCGTGCTTAAGCTACGGCTAGGCACCTTCGTCGCGCGCCTTGCAATCATCCGCATTGCGCCAGAAACGCGCTCCACGGGGGACCTGTTCAGAGGTTCCCTAGCTCAAGTATAAGTTTTGACGCCGTCCGCGCAGCCTAACAGCAAGACGTCTGCGGGCCGCTTGGCGAAAATGCCGTTGCATACCATGCCGGTGATCTGGTTGAGCTTGGCCTCGAGCTCCACCGGATTGAGAATCTGCATGCCATGCACGTCGAGGATGATGTTGCCGTTATCGGTGGTGAAGCCTGCGCGCAACTCGGGGAATCCGCCCAATTTAACCAGCTCGCGCGCCACATAGCCTCGTGCCAGCGGTATCACTTCCACCGGCAGCGGAAACTTGCCGAGCACATCAACCAGCTTGCTTTGGTCGGCGATGCATACGAACTTGCGCGCCGTCGCGGCGATGATTTTCTCTCGCGTCAACGCTCCGCCCCCGCCTTTTATCATGTGCAGATGCCGGGTGATTTCGTCGGCGCCGTCCACATAAACCGCAAGCTCGTTCACGCCGTTCAAATCCAGCACCGGAATGCCTAGGCTTTTCAGGTGCCGCACGGTCATTTCAGAACTTGCCACCGCGCCTTCCAGCTTGTGTTTGATCTTGCCGAGCTCGTCAATGAAATAGTTTGCGGTGGAGCCGGTGCCCACGCCGACGGTACAACCGTCTGGCACATATTGAATAGCGGCGCGTGCCGCGGCTTGTTTTAATTCATCCTGGGTCATGTGTTCAAATCCTTAATGGAGGGTTCCTTAGAATAACTTTAAGCCGCGTTTTACACAATTTGATGCTCTCCGGTTCTCGGCGCACCCACTTCTGGTTTGGCGTTAATCCTGATACCCTTTCGGTTTGTTGATCGGTGTGCCAACGATGCGCAAAGATTATCTGGAAAAAATTCTTGCTTCCCGCGTCTACGAAGTAGCGCAGGAAACGCCCCTGGAGCTCGCTCCCAATCTCTCGGCGCGCATGCATAACTGCCTGCTGCTCAAGCGTGAGGACATGCAGCAAGTGTTTTCATTCAAGCTGCGCGGTGCCTACAATAAAATGGCGCAATTGCCGCAAGCCACCTTGCAACGGGGAGTGATCGCAGCTTCAGCAGGCAACCACGCGCAGGGCGTGGCGCTTGCCGCGCAAAAGCTCGGCTGCAAAGCAGTCATCGTCATGCCGGTGACCACGCCGCAGATCAAGGTGCAGGCAGTGGCGGCGCGCGGTGCCGAAGTGGTTTTGCGCGGCGACTCCTACGACGAAGCCTATACGCATGCGCGCAAGCTGGAAAAAGTGCGCAAGCTCACATTTGTGCACCCCTACGATGACGCGGACGTGATCGCCGGACAAGGTACCATAGGCATGGAAATTTTGCGCCAGTGGACGCGCCCGATTCACGCCATTTTTGTCGCGGTGGGCGGCGGCGGGCTAATTTCAGGCGTGGCGGCGTATGTCACACGACTGCGCCCGGAAATCAAAATTATCGGCGTGCAACCGGTGGATGCCGACGCTATGGCGCGTTCCTTGAAAGCCGGCCGGCGCGTGAAACTCAGCCAAGTGGGATTATTTGCCGACGGTGTCGCGGTCAGGGAAGTTGGCAGGGAAACCTTCCGCTTGTGTCAGCAGTATGTGGACGAGATGGTGCTGGTCGATACCGACGCTATTTGCGCCGCGATCAAGGATGTTTTCGAGGACACCCGCACTATCTTGGAGCCGGCGGGCGCGCTGGCGATTGCCGGCGCCAAGGCGTATGTCGAGCGGGAAAAGCTGAGGGACAAAACCCTGGTTGCGATTGCCTGCGGCGCCAACATGAATTTCGACCGGCTGCGCTTTGTTGCAGAAAACGCCGAGCTTGGCGAAAAACGCGAAGCCATTCTCGCGGTGACCATTCCCGAGCGTCCCGGCAGCTTCAAGCAATTCTGCTCGCTGCTGGGCAAACGCAACATCACCGAATTCAACTACCGCATTGCCGATCCCAAGGAAGCGCACATCTTTGTCGGCATCCAGGTGCATAACAGCGAGGAGACCGCGAAACTGGTCGCCATGCTGGAGCGGCATCACTTGCGCACTCTGGATTTTTCCGACAACGAAATGGCGAAACTCCACGTACGCCATCTCGTGGGCGGCCACGCGTCGCTCGCCGACAACGAGTTGCTTTACCGCTTCGAATTCCCGGAGCGGCCGGGCGCGCTGATGAAGTTTTTGAACAGCATGCGCTCCGACTGGAACATCAGCCTGTTTCATTACCGCAATCACGGCGCCGATTACGGACGCGTGCTGGTGGGAATGCAGGTGCCGCCGCAAGAGATGGCGGAATTCCGCCGCTTTCTCGCCAGGCTCGGCTATGTCTATTGGGATGAATCCAGAAATCAGGCTTACAAGTTGTTCTTGAGCTGAGAGCCAGGATTAATCTTTTTTGCCACCGAAATAATCGGGGGCATAACAGACGGGCGAGCTGTATTGTCCTGGTTCGTATTTCTGTCCGCGGCGAGCCAGCAGTTCGATTTTGCCGCTGCCTCGCTCATACACCCCGCGCTCGGTGACAATGTAATCCATCGGAATATCGTAGGACTGCGGCTGAATCGTTGGCACTCTTGCCAGCTCGTAGGTCACCCCGATGACACAAGGGTGTTTTTTCAGGCTGGCCAGAGTGCGGTCGAAATAGCCTCCGCCGTAGCCGAGCCGGTGGCCCTGCTCGTCAAAACCGTTCATCGGCACCAGTATAGTGTCGGGAATCAGTTCCGGCGATTCCACCGGGTAAGGAATGTCGTACACGCCTTTGGCTGTCTTTACGCCGGGATGCCATTCGCGAAAAATCAGCGGCGTTTTGGGGGCCGCCACCACCGGCAGGGCGGTAATCGCGCCGCGTTTTCGCAGCTCACGCATCAGGAAGCGCGCATCGAATTCGTTTTGGTGAGGCCAGCAGAACGCGACCACGCCGTGACCCAGATTAGGGAAAGCGCGCAACAGGTGGCTGCTGATCGCTTCATTCCAGCGGGCGCGCTCCTCGGGAATCGCAGCAAGGCGCCTGGCAATCAGTTCGGCGCGCAATTGTTTGCGCCACGCCTTGAGTTGTGCAATGTCCATCGGCTATTCCATGCAAACCGTGCTGTTAGAAAAGCAGGGCTGTGGTATCCTAAAACCTTTATTGGGTAACACGCGGAATATAGCAGGAATGCAAAAGTTTTTGTTTGCGTTTTGCGTCGCGTTTTGGTCTGCTCCGCCTGTGCATGCTGATCAAGGCGAAGATTTCGTGGTGGCGCGCGAAGCCTATGTGGTCGGCAACATCGCCCGTTTAGACCAGTACGCCAAGCGCCTGCAAGGCTACGTCCTCGAGCCGTATGTGGCTTATTGGCAATTGCGCTCGCGGCTGGAGGATGCTGCTCCCGAAACTGTGCGCGCTTTCATGTGGCGATATGGCGACACCTTGCTCGCCGACCGTTTGCGGGCGGAATGGCTCAAGGTGCTTGCCAAGAAGCAGGAGTGGAGCCTGTTCAGCGCGGAGTTTCCTCTGCTCCTCGATGAAAGCGTCGAGGTGACCTG
>DATMDB010000261.1:0-3559 GCA_035558075.1 Burkholderiales bacterium | reverse complement strand
CTGTTCTAACTTCCATACCGGATGTGCAAAGCTCTCCGGACACGCGGCACCTGTCCATAGACAAGGTGGGCATCAAATCCATTCGCCACCCGGTACGGGTGGCGGACAAAAGCGGCGGAGTGCAGCACACCATCGCCCAGTTCAACATGTACGTGGATCTGCCGCACGACTTCAAGGGCACGCACATGTCGCGCTTTGTCGAGATACTCAACAGCCACGAGCGGGAAATTTCGGTGGAATCGTTCGAGAGCATCCTGCGCGAGATGGTGGACAAGCTTGAAGCCAAAGCCGGCCACATCGAAATGAGCTTCCCTTACTTCGTCAACAAGGCGGCGCCGGTCTCCGCAGTGGAGAGCCTGCTCGATTACGATGTGACTTTCATCGGCGAAATCGTGGACCGCCGATACTACTTCACCATGAAAGTGGTGGTGCCGGTCACCAGCCTGTGCCCCTGCTCGAAGGAGATTTCAGAGCGCGGCGCGCACAACCAGCGCTCGCATGTGACAGTGACGGCGCGCACCAGCGGCTTTGTGTGGATCGAGGAAATCGTGCGCTACGTGGAAGAGAACGCCTCAAGCGAGCTGTACGGGTTGCTCAAGCGCCCCGACGAGAAATATGTCACCGAGCACGCCTACGACAATCCCAGGTTCGTCGAGGACATGGTGCGCGATATCGCGATGCAGCTCAATCGCGACAAACGCGTTGACGCGTACGTGGTCGAATCGGAGAACTTTGAATCCATCCATAACCATTCGGCTTACGCCCTGATCCAGCGGGACAAGAAAAGGCATGGCGTAGCCGATGGCATGATTCAAAGCCTCGGCGGAAACTAAAAGCTGATCAGTAGCGTTTGATCAGCGTCATCTGCGCGCCTGTACGATTCATTTCCACGCGGTTCAGGAAATTCATTCCCAGCAGCGCTATCGGCAGGGCATTGCCTTCGTGTACCTGCGCATCGACGTTGTTCATGGAAATGTTTCCAAGCTTCACCTCGTCCAGCTTCACGGTATAGACCGAAACAGGGCCGTTGGCGGTGGAAACCACGCCGCGCTGTCCTTTGAGGTAATTGATGCCCAGCCGCGTGGCCTCGGCGTTGGAAATCGAAATCATGGTCGCGCCGGTGTCGATCAGGAATTTTACCGGCGCACCATTGATGCTGCCTTCCGAAACAAAGTGTCCGTTTGAGTCGGCAAACAGGGTGACGCTGGGATTTTCGGTGGCGGCAAAATTCGCAATGATGCCCTGGCCGAGGCTCAGCATTTGCCGCTTGCCGTCGATTACAAATTCTGCTGATTCGGAATTGGCGCTAATCAGTTTCACTCCCTCCGCAGAGGTCTCGCCGTTGCTCAAGGTGCGCGGCTTGCCGCCGTCGATGGTCACCACTGCCTTGCCCGGAAACAAGCCGACGACGTTGACATCGGTGGCCGCCGCCGGCTCCGCGAAGAGTAGGAAAAGCAGGCAAACTAAACTAAAATTTTCCTGTTTCTTAAACATAAGGCCGTTTCCATGAAACCCGTCGCCATTTTCCGGCATGCGCCCACCGAGGGGCCGGGTTATTTTGCCACATTTCTCTCGCAGCATGGGATTCCATGGGTGGTGGTCAAGATTGACCAGGGGCAGCCGCTTCCGCAGCAGGCGGGAGATTACAGTGGATTGGTATTCATGGGCGGTCCCATGAGCGTAAACGACAATTTGCCGTGGATTCCGCAGGCGCTCGGGCTGATTCGACAGGCCGTGAAACAGGAAATTCCGGTGCTGGGCCATTGCCTCGGCGGGCAATTGATGGCGAAAGCCCTGGGCGGAGAAGTGCGCAAAAATCCGGTCAAGGAAATCGGCTGGAGCGAAGTAAAAGTGGAGAATAATCCGGCAGCCAAAGAATGGCTGGGGAATTCGCTGAAATCGTTTTTATCGTTTCACTGGCATGGCGAATCGTTCACACTTCCTAAAGGCGCCGAGCGCATCCTTTCTGGCCAGCGGTGCGAAAACCAGGCGTTCGCGCTGGGCGGGCACCTGGGTTTGCAGTGCCATGTGGAAATGACGCCCGAATTGGTCAAGAGCTGGTGCAAAACAGGCGCAAGGGAAATTGCAGCGAGCCTGGGGCCATCGGTGCAAACCGCCCTGGAGATGCAGGCGGATCTGGAAAACCGGGTGCCGCAGCTGCAGCGCATTGCGGACAGGCTCTACAGCCGCTGGGTAAAGGGGCTAAAGAGTTAGATGGTTAGATCACGTTTTTACCAAGATTGTGGCAAGCCACAGGAACAGTCCCATGCTGGTGACATCGGTCGCCGTGGTGAGAAAAATGCTCGACGCGGTCGCCGGATCGAAGCCCAGTTTCTTGAGGGTCATGGGTACCATTGCGCCGGAAATCCCACCGGCGACACAGCTTCCCGTCATGGCGAGAAACACCACGATTCCCAGCATCATGGCGTGAGGGTTACTCTGCATTACCGCTGCTACATACATGCCTATAGCTGCGGTGAGGCCGACGAAAATGCCGTTTAACAATCCCAGCCACGCCTCTTTCACCACCAGCACTTTTTCCTTGCCCGACTTTAATTCGCCTAATATCATGCCGCGCAGAGTAACGGCGAGCGCCTGGCAGCCGGTGTTGCCTGCCTGTCCCGCAAGCACCGGCAGAAACAGCGCGAGGATCACCAGCTTGTCGATCGTTCCCTGAAAAAAGCCGACCACCACCGCGTCGAGAAATGCCGTAAGCAGGTTGAACTGCAGCCAGGGATGGCGGAATTTGAGGCTTCTCGGCCATGGCGTGGCGAGCCGTTCTTCCTTTTCCACGCCAACCATCGTGCCGGGCTGGGCGCTGATTTCGAAGGCTTCGACCTGGAACATGACCTGGCCTCGCACCAGCCCGACCAGACGGCCCTGATCGTCGCACACCGGATACACCGGGTAATGGCGGTTGAGAACGAGCTTCATCGCGTCGGCCAGCGGCATTTCCGGCTTCAGGAAAAATACTTCGGCAAGCATGACTTCCTCTAGGCGTTGCGATTTATCGGCGAACAGCAGTTCGCGCATGGTGACGATGCCAAGAAGCCTGCTGGCATCATCGGTGACATAGCCATAGGTAATGAATGCGGTTTTGATGAGGTCGCGCAGCTTGCTAATGGTTTCGGCGACGCTGATTCCTGGGCCGAATACCGCAAACGCCGGCTCCATCAGCCTGCCGATGCTACCTTCGGGGTAGGACTGGTTGTGCAGCCATTGCCTGGAGAATTCAGGCGGAGCGGCGTTGAGAGTCTGCTCAAGCTGTTTTTTGGAAAATTCCTGGAGCAGCTGTTGTACCGTTCCCGGATTGAGCTCCAGGAGCAGCTTGACGATAAAATCAGCAGGTTTGTTTTTTAGGAGCCCGACTGCCTCGTGTGCGGGCCTTTGCGGTAATTCAGCGAGCAAAGCCTTGCGCTGTTCTTCAGTCACTTCCTGGGATACTGTTGCCGCTTGCTTTGGCATTTTCCGCTCCTTTACGAATGCGTTTGGTATTGCGGGTCATCCTAAGAGAAGCGGCGGGCCCTGTCCACTCCCTGAAGTCCACGAATTGCAAGGA
>DATMDB010000260.1:0-2277 GCA_035558075.1 Burkholderiales bacterium | reverse complement strand
CGTGAGCATGTAATAGTTCTGGCTCTGCACGGCGAGCGCGCGCCCGTCCACGGTGACCATCTGCGCCGAACGGCCGATGATCCCGAGATACCCCGATTCCTTGGGCAAAACTGTGAGGTGCAGCGTTTGGATCAGCTCGCGCGCACGCGCATCCGATCCTGCCTGGGGCGCGGCTCGGAGGGCGATCACGCCGGCGATTGTTATAGCAGCAACCGCTGAAACGAGGATATTTTTCATGGGCGCAAGTCTAACAAAAACGGAATTTGAATTTGAGGAAACAAATCAATGCCCGTTGCGGGAATGTTGCATTGCGGAACCTACCAATGCCAAAAGAATTCCAGCCAAACAATGATCACTAAAACAAAAATGCTAAAAGCAAAATTGATTCCATATCCCACCCAAAACGCCCATTTGAAGCGCCTCCAGGAAATCAGCGCGAGGAGAAACACCGGCAGTTCGCAGGCCAAGCAGAACAGGTATTCCCTGCGATTCGATTCGATCGCGGCTTGGCCGATCCTGGGGTCAACATGCACAAGACCAATAACGGCAACCACGAGTACCGCAAATGCGCCCCCGGCTAGTGCAAGAGACGCCAAGCCGTAGCGGCGCAGCAGCGGCGCCACGATCATGAGGGTGATACCGAGAAAAAAGATGACTATCAACAGGCACCTTCAACTGAACTTCTGTCGGTTCCAGGCTGCTGCAAGTTTACCCAATCATGCGAAGCTTGCTGTACTGCGTTTCGCAAGATGATGTCTCATCTGCACCGAATGGCGTGCCAACCGCCACTTTAACCAACTCCTGGCAAATGAATCCACGAGCCATGGCGGAATCACACTTGCTGAACAGGTGTACAATGGCCACCGTTATTGGCCACAAGGGGGAAATTCAAGTCTGCGAGGAATGGGAAACTCGAAACGAAATCGCTCGTGTGAAGCGTGGAAATTCGAGGAGGATTCATGACGGAAGAAAAAAAGTTTGAGGGTGAAGGATTGAGCCGGCGCGAAGTAATGGCGCGCACCGCGTGGGCGGGGCTGGGAGTGACTGCCGGGTTGATCGCAGCGGGCGGGCTGGAAAAACTTTGGGGGCAGATGCAGCCGCGCGTGGACGAATCTTCGCCGCGCATCTTCGGCGCGACTGTCACGCCGCTTCCTCCCATTGACGATCGCTATCCGGTCATGCCCAGCTGGAATACCGAACTGCGGCAACTCGCGCCGAACGTCTACGCCTACCAACAGCAGGGCGGCACGGGCCGCCTGAATGCAGGGATCTCCAACGCCGGACTCTTCGTGGGAGAAGACTCGCTGTTGGTGTTCGATGCCCTGGGATTCCCGCTGCAGAGCAAAGCATTCATCGCCACAGCCAAGCAGGCCACCGGCGGCAAGCCGATTACACAATTAATAAATAGTCACCACCACGGCGATCATGTGGCCGGAAATCAATTCTTTCTCCCGGCGCAGATTGCGAGCCATCCCTATTGCCTGCAAGAGGTGTTGAAGGCCATTCCAAATACGCCGGCATCGTGGCCGAAACAAGAAGGCCTCGCGGATGGCACCGAGGCGCGCAAGCTTGCGCCGCCGACTGTAACGTTTGAAGACAACTTGATCTACAACATTGGCGGCAACATCGTGGAGTTCCGTTTCGTCGGCCCCGCGCACACTTGGGGCGACGTGGTTGCTTATTTGCCCCAGCAAAAAATTCTTTTCGCGGCGGACCTGGCTTTTTTCCATCTCGTCCCTTATTGCCACAACGCGCATGTGTCCAAGTGGATGGAGTCCATCGACAAAATAATGAAGATGGACGTGGACGTCATCGTCCCGGGCCACGGACCGGTGGGCGGGAAAAAAGACCTGGCAGAGTCAGCCGAATATTTCCGTTTCCTGAAGACCGAGGCCAAGAAGCGCTATGACGCCAAGATGAGCGCCGGAGCGGCCGCCGCGGATATCAAGATGGGCAAGTACGACAACTGGATGGGGCCGGAGCGTCTCTTGATGAACACCGTCCGCTTGTACGACGAATTCAAGGGCACGCTCACGCCGGACATCGATGTGGACGGCACGAAGCAAGCGATCGTGGCGTACAACTCGATCAAGGCGGGCAAGAAAAGTTAGTTCCGAGTAGGACAGGCTTTAGCCTGTCACGGTTTGTGTCTGAGTGCCATTATCAGTGCGACAGGCTGAAGCCTGTCCTACCTAATTGCCCGATGTCTTGCGTTTCACGGCGTGCAAAACCAACGTGTTCCCGCCAAGCAGGACCGCGTCCGATGCCAGCTCCGTG
>DATMDB010000259.1:0-3384 GCA_035558075.1 Burkholderiales bacterium | reverse complement strand
TTGGCGGTCGGGATAAATGATTTTTCCGTCTTTCGTGACAACGCCTAAACGATCTCCATCTCCGTCAAATGCCAGGCCGATTTCAGCATCGGTGGTTTTGAGCGCATGAATCACATCCTTGAGATTTTCAGGCTGCGAGGGATCGGGATGGTGGTTGGGGAATGCGCCATCCACTTCGCAAAAGAGTTCTTTAACTTCGCAGCCCAGCTTGCGGTAAAGTTTGGGTGCAAATGCTCCGGCAACGCCGTTGCCGCAATCCACCACGATTTTCATTGGACGCGCAAGCTTGATGTCTCTGGTAATGCGTGCTACATAATCTTCGCTGATGCTCTCTTGCGCGTAGCTACCGCTGCCCTGGGTTAAATCATTCTGTTCAATCCGCGTGCGGAGTTTCTGGATCGTTTCACCTGAAAGCGTTTCGCCGCCCAGCACGATTTTGATACCGTTATAATCAGGAGGATTGTGTGAGCCCGTGATCATCACACCCGAATGGGTTTGCAAATGGAAGGTTGCGAAATAGAGCATCGGTGTTGCCACCATGCCGATGTCTATCACGTTCACCCCGCTTTTCTGTACGCCGCGCGCCATAGCAGCCGATAGTTCCGGCCCGGAGAGACGGCCGTCGCGTCCCACTGCGATGGTGGTCTGATTGCGCGCCCGCGCCTCAGAGCCGATGGCGTGGCCGATGGCTTCGACGATTTGCGGCGTGAGCGATTTGCCGACAATGCCGCGGATGTCGTAGGCCTTGAAGATTTCTTGCGGGATTGTTGGCATGAACTTAGTCACGGAGGGAACAGGAGAATTTTACCGCAGCGGCGCAGAGACGCAGAGAAAAATATGCGTGATCAGGAATTCTTCGCGCCTCAGCGTCTCTGCGGTCCATGCGTTTCATTGAAAAATTGCAGAATGCGCCGAGGCAGCCAGTCGAGGTGCCCTGGAAACGTGCCGCTGACGAACCCCGCATGGCCGCCTTTATCCGGAAAGTCTAATGTTACCGCAGCTGACACTTCAGCGGGTGAGGGCAGGGCGCTTGCAGGAAGAAACGGGTCATTTTTGGCGTTGACGAGGAGCGTCGGCACGCGAACACTTATCAAGCCAGGTTTGCTGCTCGCCCGCGTCCAGTAATCGTCGGTGTCTTTGTAGCCGTGCAGCGGAGCGGTGACCACATCATCGAACTCGCGCAGCGTCCTGGAACGCAGCATTGCTTCGCCATCAACCAGATCCGGGTAGCGCCTGAGTTTCACGAGAAATTTGCGCTTCATGCTGGCAAGGAATGTGCGCGTGTAAAACAGGTTGAAGCCTTGTCCCAATTGATCACCCGCCGCCATCAAATCGATCGGTGCCGAAACAGCCGCAGCTGCTTTGACGATGTTTCCGGCTTCCTCGCCTTGCTCACCCAGCCATTTTAAAAGCGCGTTTCCACCCAGCGAAATCCCGACCGCGTACAGCTTGCCTGGGCTGTGCCGGGATTTGAGCCGGCGCAAAATCCAGTTGATTTCCGCCGAATCTCCGGAGTGATAAGCGCGCGGGAGCTTATTGATTTCCCCGCTGCAACTGCGGAACAGCGCCACCACGCCGCGCCAATTAAGTTTGCGCACGGCGTGCATCAAACTTAACGCGTAATGGCTGCTCGAGCTGCCTTCCAATCCATGGAACAGCACCAGCAGCGGCTTTTCCGGATCGCCGTCCGTCCAGTCGAGATCTATGAAATCGCCATCCGGCGTATCCCAGCGCTCACGCCGGTATGCGACGCAGTAGCGCCGGCCAAGGAATGCCGCATAAATGGTTTGCGGATGGCCGCAGGGAAGCCACCAGGGCGCGCGATAAGCTAGCATGCGGCGGTACGCCGTCGTGGCCACTTGAAATTCAATGCAGCATGGTGGGCGGCGTTTCGCTCGATGGCTTGGCGCTGGCCGGTGCCGGGCAGGCGTGATGCAGGAGCATACGCCAGCCTTTTTCTGTGAGCAGATAAATGTTGGTGGCGATAATGGGGTTACGCGGCGTGGTTTCGCCCGTTACCACAATATTTTCATAAACGCTGTGCACCGACAGCAACATGCCGCGCAGGTATTGCTGGCCGGTAAGATGAAAGCGCAGGCTCGGCCCGTTGGCGAATATTTGCCGCCAGCTTTCCCTGATTTGCGCATGTCCGGTGAGCCGCGGCCCCGAAGGGTGCACGCACACCACTTCCTCGTCCTCCGCCCATACCGCCATCATGGCGTTGAGGTCGCCGTTTTCGAAAGCCTCGTAAAAAGCGGCTTCGGCGTCCAGCGGAGTTGGGAATATCAGGGTCTTCATAGTTTTTTAAGTCCAATCTTGGCTAAGACTTGGTCGGGCGTCAATTGCATCATGCAATTGAAGTGGCCGAGCGGGCATACGCGCTGAAAACAGGGACTGCAGGGCAAATCGAGTTTCAATATCTGTGCATGGATTGAGAGCGGTGGAGTAAAAGCCGGGCTGCTCGAGCCATATAGCGCAAGCATCGGTTTGTCGAGTGCCGCGGCGATATGCATCAGTCCCGAATCATTGCTTACCACCAGCGAGGCGCAAGACAGCAAATCAATCGCTTCCGCAAGCCCGGTCTTGCCGCAGAGATTGATGGCGATGCCACCGCTTAATTGCTGGATTTCTTCGCCGACGGCTTGATCCTTGGGCGAGCCGATCAGCCAGACGTGATGATTTTCCAGGCGTTGCGCGAGCTCCGCGAAATATGTGGCAGGCCAGCGTTTCGCCGGTCCATATTCCGCGCCGGGACAAAACACCGCCACGGATTTTTGCGTGTCAAGCCCCATTTTTTTCAGGGTGTTTTCGCGGCGGCTGGCCGGTACTTGCAAGCAGGGATAGGCAAGCGGGCGTTGCGGCTTTGCCCGCGTTGCTCCCCGAGCAGAGCGAAACGCTCGACCATCAAGGGAAATTGTTTTTTATCTAGCGGCCTTGCGTCGTTGAGCAGGCCGAAGCGCATTTCGCCTGTAAATCCGGTGCGCAAGTATATGCCTGCAAAAAACGGCACCAGCGCGGATTTCCACGAATTGGGAAGAACGATGGCTTGATCATAACCTCTGTTCGCCAGCGAACGCCCAAGCTGCCAGCGCTGTGCAAGTTTGAGTTCGCCATGACGGAAGGGGCTCAAGATGATTTGATTGACTTCGGTCATGCGCTCGAATAGGGCAGCGACCCAGGATGGCGCCAGCACGTCCAGAATCAGGCCCGGAAATCGCTGGTGAAGCTGCCTGAGCATGGGTTGTGCAAGAACGGCATCGCCTACCCAACTCGGTGCGACAATGAGAATCCTGGTCACGGCTGAAATACCGATTATCTAACCGCGGAGGCGCAAAGACGCGGAGCAGAGTAAATCCGGAATTGAAATTCTCTGCGCCTCTGCGT
>DATMDB010000258.1:0-4321 GCA_035558075.1 Burkholderiales bacterium | reverse complement strand
CTCACCACGCCTTTTAAATCGGCAAAACTCACCTGCTCATCAACCCACAGCCCCTCGATTTGATGGAACATCGGTGAATGAGTGGCGTCGGAATCCACCCGGTAGACGCGGCCCGGGGCGATGATTTTGAGCGGCGGCTTGTGTTTTTCCATGTAGCGAATCTGAATCGGCGAGGTGTGCGTTCTGAGCAGGTGCTTGCCGTCTTCCAGATAAAACGTGTCATGCATGGAGCGCGCCGGATGATTTTCCGGCTGATTGAGCGCGGTGAAGTTGTAATAATCCGTTTCGATTTCCGGCCCGTCGGCAATCGTGAACCCCATCGACTTGAACAGCGTCTCGATGCGCTCCAGCGTGCGGGTCACCGGATGCAAGCCTCCCACTCCCGGCCCGCGGCCAGGGAGCGTCACATCCAGCGCCTCCTGCGCAAGCTGAGTCTCCAGCATGCGCGCTTTGAGCGCGTTCCTCCGCTCTTGCAGCGCCGCCTCCAAAGTTTCCTTGGCCTGATTGATGCGCTGGCCTTCGGCCGGCCGTTGTTTGGCGGGAAGCTTGCCCAGGCCTTTTAACAGCCTGGTCAGTGCGCCGGATTTGCCGAGGTAGCGCGCCTTCGCCTGCTCAAGCGCAGCGGCATCTTCTGTGCGCTTAAATAGCGCTAACGCTTCGTGGAGAATGGCGTCAAGATTTTGCATGTTGATGATTGCAACAGGAGGCCGGTGCCTCCTTTCGACTCGCCGGATATCAGATACGGAGACTGGCTTTCGCCTGTTCCGCGATTTTGGCAAACGCAGGCTTGTCGAACACCGCGATATCGGCAAGCACCTTGCGATCCATTTGTATCGCGGCCTTCTTCAAACCGCTCATGAATACACTGTAGGACAGGCCGCATTCGCGCGCCGCGGCGTTGATGCGCGCAATCCACAACGAGCGGAACTGGCGCTTGCGATTGCGGCGGTCGCGGTAGGCATACTGCCCGGCCTTCATCACCGCTTCTTTGGCGACGCGGTAAACGTTCTTGCGGCGGCCGCGGTAACCTTTGGCCTTGGCGAACAATTTTTTGTGGCGTGCGCGCGCCGGTACGCCTCGCTTGACTCTTGGCATGGGTCAACCGTACGGCAACATGGCGCGCACCGACGCCTGGTCGGTGGAATCCACGCTGGTGCTGCCGCGCAAATGGCGTTTATTCTTGGTGGTTTTTTTGGTCAGAATGTGGCGCTTGAATGCCTGCGAGCGCTTGATGCTGCCGCTTCCGCGCACTTTGAAGCGCTTCTTGGCGGCGCGCTTGGTCTTCATCTTGGGCATGACTACTCCTGTTTTAATATGGCGCTGGGTGGCCCCTGGCAGGGACACTTTATTACCCGGACACCACTTGTTATGGCAATAAGTGGCCGTTAATTCGGTTACTTACTTCTTCTTCGGCGACAGCACCATCACCATCTGCCGCCCCTCCATTTTAGGAAACTGCTCGACCACCCCGTAGCTGTCGAGATCCGTTCGCACACGCTGCAGCAGCCGCACGCCGAACTCCTGGTGCGCCATCTCGCGGCCGCGGAAGCGCAATGTCACCTTGGTCTTGTCCCCTTCCTCGAGGAAACGTATCAGGTTGCGGAGCTTGATCTGGTAGTCGCCTTCGTTGGTGCCGGGGCGAAACTTGATTTCCTTGACCTGGATTTGCTTTTGCTTGAGTTTGGCTTCGTGCCTCTTCTTGGCTTCGCGGTACTTGAACTTGCCGAAATCCATCAGCCGGCACACCGGAGGTTTCGCCAGCGGCGCAATTTCCACCAGATCGGTTTCCGCTTCTTCCGCCATGGTATTGGCGGCGGCTATACTCACAATGCCAACCTGCTCGCCTTTGATGCCTATCAGTCGAACCTCGGGCGCGGTAATCTCCCCGTTAATCCGCAGCTCTTTTTCCTGGGCGATAACGTCCTCCAAATGAATCAAAAATTAAGCCGCGCCACCTCTTTGTAATATCTCGGATTGAAGGCGCCCGATGAACGCCTGCAGAGACATCTGACCCAGGTCTTGACCGGATCGGGTGCGCACGGCAACCCTTTGCGCTGCCACTTCCTTGTCACCGACAATGACCTGATAGGGCAGCTTTTGCAAACTATGTTCTCGAATTTTATAGGTTATTTTTTCATTTCTCATGTCGCACTCAGCGCGGAAGCCGGATTTCCTGAACTCTTCCGTCACCGCCTGTGTGTAGCCCGCCTGCCCCTCGGAGATGTTCATCACCATAAGTTGCACCGGCGCAAGCCATAACGGCAGCGCCCCGGCATGATGTTCGAGGAGAATGCCGATAAAACGCTCCATCGAGCCCAAAATCGCGCGATGCAACATGACCGGCACCTGCCTGCTGCTGTCGTCCGCGACATAGCTCGCGCCCAGGCGTCCCGGCATGGAAAAGTCCACCTGAATGGTTCCGCACTGCCATATCCGCCCTAGGCAGTCCTTGAGCGAGAAGTCAACTTTGGGTCCATAAAACGCGCCCTCGCCCGCATGTGTCGTAAATGAAACATTGGCCGCGTGCAAGGCGGTATCCAGAGCCTTTTCGGCTTTATCCCAGGACTCATCTGCGCCAACCCGCTTTAACGGACGGGTGGAGAGCCTGTAGATAATCTCGGTAAAACCAAAGTCGGCATATGCCTTTTGCAAAAGTCTGATGAACTGCGCAACCTCCGGCAGAATTTGATCTTCGGTACAGAAAATATGCGCGTCGTCCTGAGTGAAGGCGCGCACCCGCATCAGGCCGTGCAGCGTGCCGGAAGGCTCGTTACGATGACATGAGCCGAATTCCGCCAAGCGCAGCGGCAGATCGCGATAGCTTTTCAGGCCTTGGTTGAAAATCTGCACATGGCCTGGGCAGTTCATTGGCTTGACTGCATAATCGCGCGACTCGGAGTGAGTGGTAAACATGTTTTCGCGGAACATTTCCCAGTGCCCGGATTTTTCCCACAGACTGCGGTCGAGGATTTGCGGGCTGCAGACTTCCTGGTAGCCGTTGTCGCGGAATATTCCGCGCATGTATTGCTTGACGATCTGGTAAATCGCCCAACCCCTCGGATGCCAGAACACCATGCCCGGCGCCTCTTCCTGGGCGTGAAACAAATCGAGCTGCTTGCCCAGCTTGCGGTGGTCGCGTTTCTCCGCTTCGTCGAGGCGGTGCAAATAAGCGTCCTGCTCTTCTCTTTTCGCCCAAGCGGTGCCGTAAATCCGCTGCAGCATTTCGTTTCTGGAATCGCCGCGCCAGTACGCGCCCGCAACCCGCATCAGCTTGAACACCTTAAGCTTGCCTGTAGAAGGCACGTGGGGCCCCCGGCAAAGATCAATGAAGTTATCCTGCCCGTAGAGCGAAATCTGCTCGCCTCCGGGAATGGCGGCGATGATTTCCGCCTTGTAGTGCTCGCCCATGTCCTTGAAAAACGCGACCGCCTGGTCGCGCGGCATGACTTGGCGTTTTACCGGAATGTCGCGCTTCGCTATTTCCGCCATGCGTTTTTCAATCGCTTGCAAATCTTCCGGAGTAAACGGGCGCTTATAGGAAAAATCGTAGTAGAAACCATCTTCAATCACTGGGCCGATGGTGACCTGCGCATCGGGAAACAATTCCTTGACTGCATGCGCCAGCAGGTGCGCGGTGGAATGGCGGATGATTTCCAGTCCTTCCCGGTCCTTGTCGGTGACGACAGAAAGCTCGCTGTCCGCTTCGATCACGAACGAGGTATCCACCAGCTTGCCGTTGACTTTTCCCGCAAGCGCCGCACGCGCCAATCCCGCTCCGATATCGGCAGCTACTTCCGCCACGGTTACCGGCTTGTTAAATTTGCGCTCCGAACCGTCGGGCAAACGGACAACAGGCATAGGATTGAATCCATAAAACACAAAGTGCGGCGGCGCCGCACTTTATTTTCTTTAATAAATACTGGTAGGCGCGATTGGACTCGAACCAACGACCCCCACCATGTCAAGGTGATGCTCTAACCAGCTGAGCTACGCGCCTAAGAAAGCCAAAGTTTATCCGAAAGGCGTGCCGCGTTCAAATCGCATCATCGGTCACCGCATCATCACACTTTCTGGATCTGGCCATTTTCCACAACATCCACGCGCCGAAGGCAACTGAACCCCACATCACCAAAAAGGCAATTAAGCGGGTGAACGAAGCGAAGCGGGTGTCCCAGGCAAGCAGGTGCAGATGTGAAAGCATGTAGTGCCAATCGTGCATGACCTCGCCCCCTCCTCCGCCCACTGACACCAGCGGCAGTTCCATGGCTCGGGCATCGGACATGTAGGTCGCGACATTATAGAAATTGGTGGCGAGCCACGC
>DATMDB010000257.1:0-3551 GCA_035558075.1 Burkholderiales bacterium | reverse complement strand
GGTGCGCTCCCGGCAGGGCCGGAAAAAAGCGGCAAACTCCGGCCCGTCTCGCCCGGAAAAACCTCGCCGTGAGTATTGACCAGTCCGCCGCTCTCCCAGCGCGCCAGCAACACGTGCTCTTCCAACAGCAGTTCCAAACGGTCCGGCCAGTGGCGGCGCAGGCTCACGCTTCTCACCCACGGCAGTTTTTCGAAGCCGCTGCGCGCCTGATTCAAATCCAGTGTGAAAAAATTTCCCTTGAGTTGCCGTACCGCCTGCTGCACTTGCCCGCGCGTCACATGCTCAAGCTCCCCGTTCACCACCACTTCGCGCAGATCAAACAACGGCAGGCGGATTGCCGCATTAAGCGCCGCATAAAGCGCGAGCAGCGCGGCAAGCGCATAAAACAGATTGGCGAGCCACAGCATCAAATAAGGCTTATCCCACATGCGCCGACTCCAAAATCCGCATCACTAGGTCTTCGAAGCTCAAACCCGCGGCGCGCGCCGCCATCGGCACCAGGCTGTGATCGGTCATGCCCGGCACGGTGTTGGCTTCGATAAAATAAGGCACGCGCTGCTTGTCCAGCATCAGGTCCACTCTTCCCCAACCGCTGCAACCCAAGATGCGGAACGCCTGCAGTGCTTTCTCTTGAATTTTTTTTTCCTGCTTTGCGCTGAGCCTGCACGGGCAGATATAGCGCGTGCTGTTGGCAAAATATTTCGCCTGGTAATCGTAAAAAGCACGCGGCGTTTCCACCCGTATCAGGGGCAGCGCTTGGCCATCGAGAATCGAGGCGGTCAATTCCATGCCTTTGATGAATTGCTCGGCGATCACCACGCTGTCATGTTTCGCGGCAAGGCGGTACGCCGCGCGCAATTTCTCCGCCTTCAGCACTTTGCTCATGCCGATGCTTGAGCCCTCGCATGACGGTTTCACTATCAACGGCAATCCGAGTTTTTGCGCTATCGCTTTAAAATCGCTTTCCGCATTCAGCAATTCGTAGCGCGGGGTTCTAACCCCGGCTGCTCGCCATACCAGTTTGGTACGCCATTTATCCATCGCCAGCGCGCTCGCCATCACTCCACTGCCGGTATAGGCAATGCCCATCATTTGCAGCGCCCCCTGCACCGTGCCGTCTTCGCCCTGGCGGCCGTGCAGCGCGATGAAAGCGCAGTCGAAACCCTCGCTCCGCAAACATTCCAGTTGCCGCTTGCGCGGGTCGAAAGCGTACGTATTCACCATCCGGCGCTTAAGCGCAGCAAGCACTGCCCGCCCGCTTTTGAGCGAGATCTCTCTTTCAGCCGAGCTTCCTCCCATTAGTACCGCCACCTTTCCAAACTGGCTTGTCACCGGTTATGCCTCGCCGATAATCCGCACTTCAGTTTCTAATTCAATGCTGCACTCCTGCCGCACTGTAAGCCGCACTTTTTCAATCAGAGCCTCGATTTCCGCAGCCGTGGCCGTGCCGGTGTTGACGATGAAATTGGCATGCTTGGTTGACAGCATGGCGCCGCCGATGCGCATGCCTTTCAGTCCGCATTGTTCAATCAGCTGCGCGGCAAACGCGCCCGGCGGATTGCGGAACACCGATCCGGCGTTGGGCTCATTCAGCGGCTGGCTCATGATGCGGCGTTTGAGCAGATCCCTGACTTTTTCCTGCGCGGCGATGCTGTCTCCTCGCGGCAGTTTCAGCCAGGCGGCGGCAAACCATTCCTCGGTATCCGAGCGCAGCACCACCGAGCGGTAGCCGATGGCGTAATCCGCGGGGCGACGCACATTGAGCGATCCGTCGCGGCAGATACTCAGCACCTGGGCCACGATTTCCCAGATTTCGCCGCCATAACAGCCGGCGTTCATCGCCAGCGCGCCGCCTACCGTGCCGGGAATTCCCGCGAGAAATTCGGCACCTTGGAAACCGTTCACCGCGCTGAACCTTGCCACCTGGGGGCTGGCCACCCCTGCCTCGGCATAAATCATTCCGTACTCTTGAGCGCCGGGCTCCAAGCGCAATTGTTGCAACGCCTTGTGCAGCAGAATCACCGTGCCGCGCACGCCGCCATCACGCACCAGAAGATTGCTGCCAAGCCCAACCATATGAATCGCCTCGTCGCTGCCGCAGGTGTCCAAAAACACGGCGAGATCGGCGAGATCAGCGGGTATATAGGCGCGCTCGGCGATTCCTCCGGTGCGCCAGCTCACGTGTTCCGCCATCGGCTCGTTGAGCCGCAGTATCCCGCGCAATCCGCTTAAATCGTTTTGCTCAATCATGTTCATAAAATTCGGTTCTGGTTCGCATCCCGTTTTTATGCGGCGCTTGCATGAGCATTGCGGGCACACCGCCGATCGAGCCCGCCCCCATAGTCACCACCACATCCCCTGCACGCGCAGTTTTGAGTATCGCCTGCGGAAGCTCCGCCACAGTCTCCACGAATACCGGCTCGACTTTGCCGTGCATTCGTATCGCACGCGCCAAAGTCCTGCCATCCACCGCAGCAATCGCTGCTTCTCCTGCGGGATACACCTCGCAAAGCAGGAGCACCTCCGCCGTCGACAGCACTTTCACAAAATCCTCGAATAGGTCGCGGGTCCGGCTGTAACGGTGCGGCTGAAACGCCAACACCACGCGTCGGGCCGGGAAAGCGCCGCGTACCGCGGCCAGTGTCGCCGCGATTTCCGCCGGGTGATGGCCGTAATCGTCCAGCAGCGTGAAGCTGCCGCCGCGTTCCAGCCGGATATCGCCGTAGCGCTGGAAGCGCCGTCCCACACCCTTGAATTCGGCGAGCGCTTTGACGATGGCGGAATCCGCGACGCCCAGTTCCGTCCCCACAACTATCGCGGCAAGCGCGTTCTGCACGTTATGTACTCCAGGCATATTCAAGGTGATTGACATATCCTTGCCGCCCGTGCGCACTACCCGGAACTGCATTTTCCCATCGCGATGCGTGACGTCGACCGCGCGCACCTGCGCCGCTTCGGACAGGCCATAAGTCGTGATGGGTTTGGTAATTGCCGGGATGATGTCGCGCACTCTGGCGTCGTCTACGCACAACACTGCGGTGCCGTAGAACGGCAGATGCTGTATGAAATCCACGAATGCCTGTTTGAGTTTTGCAAAATCATGGCCATAGGTGTCCATGTGATCGGCATCAATATTGGTAACCACAGCCAGCACCGGCTGCAAATAAAGAAACGAGGCGTCCGATTCGTCGGCCTCGACCACGATGAACTCGCCGCTGCCCAGCTTGGCATGCGAGCCGGCGCTATTGAGCCTTCCGCCTATGACGAAAGTCGGATCCATTCCCGCTTCCGCCAGAACGCTGGCAACCAGGCTGGTGGTAGTGGTCTTGCCATGCGTTCCGGCGACCGCGATGCCGCGACGCAGGCGCAGCAGTTCCGCCAGCATCATGGCGCGCGGCACTAGCGGGATATTGCGCGCGCGCGCCGCCCTGACCTCGGGATTTTCCGCATTGACCGCAGTTGAAACCACCACCGCGTCGGCGTGTTCGACATGCGCTTCAGCGTGCTCCTGATAGACCTTCGCGCCCAGTTTTTTCAGGCGCTGGGTTGCG
>DATMDB010000256.1:0-7401 GCA_035558075.1 Burkholderiales bacterium | reverse complement strand
TCTGCTCGAAAAAGTGCGCGAGCGAGCGCAGCGCGAAAACCTGCAACTAGCGGCGCAACTGCGCGATGCTTTGCAGCAGTCCTTGCTGGAATTGCTCGCGCCGCTGGTCAAATCCATTGATACCAGCGTCAGCCGGCCGTTCATCATTATGCTGGCGGGGGTGAACGGTAGCGGCAAGACCACGTGCATCGGCAAACTTGCGAAATACTTCCAGACGCAGGGACAATCGGTTTTGCTTGCCGCAGGCGACACGTTCCGTGCCGCGGCGCGCGAACAGTTGCAAACCTGGGGCGAACGCAACAATGTTACTGTCATTGCCCAGGAAAGCGGTGATTCCGCGGCGGTAATTTTCGACGCAATACATTCCGCGAAGGCGCGCTCCATTGATATTGTGCTGGCAGACACTGCCGGGCGGCTGCCCACGCAGTTGCACCTGATGGAGGAAATCAAGAAAGTCAAACGCGTGATCGCAAAGACGGAGCCTTCCGCGCCACACGAAATCCTGCTGGTGCTCGATGCCAACACCGGCCAAAACGCGGTCAATCAGGTCAAGGCGTTTGACGACGCGTTGGATTTGACCGGACTCATCATCACCAAGCTCGACGGCACCGCCAAGGGCGGAGCTATTGCCGCAATAGCCAGGACCCGGCCGGTACCTGTGTGCTTTATCGGCATCGGCGAAAAGCTCGACGATTTACGTCCGTTCGACGCAAGGGAATTTGTCGAGGCATTGTTTGCATGATTAGCCTGAGCCAGGTGTGCAAACGCTATCCGGGCGGCTACGATGCCCTGAAAAACATCTCTTTCACGATGCAGCCCGGCGAAGTGGTGGCGGTGACCGGCCATTCCGGCGCCGGCAAGAGCACGCTGCTCAAATTAATTGCCGCCATCGAGCGCCCCACTCGCGGAAGCATCATCGTCAATGGGCAAAATACCAGCTCATTGCGCCCTGCCGCAGTACCTTACCTGCGCCGCAATTTCGGCCTGGTGTTCCAGGACCACAAGCTGCTGTTCGAACGTACGGTGTTTGAAAACGTGCTGCTTCCCCTGCAAATCACGGGCTTTGAGCGCAAGGAGAGCGCGAAGCGTGTGCGCGCGGCGCTTGACAAGGTGGGGTTGCTGGATAAGGAAAAAATGTTTCCGATCACGCTTTCCGGGGGCGAGCAGCAGCGCCTGTGCATTGCGCGCGCCATTGTCAACCGCCCGGCCATTCTCCTCGCCGACGAACCGACCGGCAATTTGGACACGGCCTATGCCAGCGACATCATGCAGCTGTTCAAATCATTCAACCAGGTGGGCGTGACGGTGATCATCGCCAGTCATGATGAAGCGATGCTGATGCGCCTAAATCCACGGCTGCTGAAACTCAATCGCGGAGAACTTGCTCCGTGAAAAATTGGCTTTCACAGCATGCGCAAACCCTGTGGCTTGCGCTAAAACGCTTGAGGCAAAATCCGTTTGCCAGCTTGCTCAATATCAGCGTCATCGGCATTGCGCTCAGCTTGCCGGGCGGACTTTATGTATTGCTCAACAACCTGGAGAGCTTATCCAGACAAGTGAGCGGCGAACCGCAAATCAGCCTGTTTTTGAGTATGCAGGCAGCTTCTGCGGAAGTCTCACAGATCCACGCGCGCCTGAAAAGCCATCCTGGGGTGCGAAATTTCCAATTTGTGCCGCGCGACCAGGCGCTGCGCGAGCTGCAGAAAGCCGCAGGCATCGCCGACGTGGTGCAGAGCCTCACGCAAAATCCGCTGCCCGACGCATTTATTATCCATGCTAAAGATTCTTCCGCCGACGCCTTGCAAAGGCTGCGCGATGAATTTCGCTCCTGGCCCAACACCGCACACGTGCAGCTCGACTCGCTGTGGGCGCAGCGGCTGGAGGCGCTGTTGCGGCTTGGCAAAATTGTCATTCTGCTGCTTGCCATTTTGTTGAGCTTCGCCTTGGTGGCGGTGACTTTTAATACGATCAGGCTGCAAATCCTCACTCACCGAGAAGAAATTGAGGTAGCAAAATTGATCGGCGCAACCCACCGTTTCATTCGCCGGCCATTTCTGTACATCGGGGCTCTACAGGGGTTGGCGGGTGGGGTGGTCGCTTGGGCTGTCGTTGCAGTGAGTATCCAAGTGCTGAATATCGGGATTGCCGATCTGACCAGGCTTTACACAACAAATTTCCAATTAAATCAGCCAAATACATCAGATAGTGTGAGCTTGATGTTGTTTTCAGCCTGGCTGGGTTGGCTGGGTGCCTGGATGTCAGTAAGCAGGCACTTACATCAAATTGAACCGCGTTAGCTGGAACTTTTCGGGCCTGTTGGCACTCACAGGCGGCGAGTGCTAAAATAATTTAGTGGAGGTAAAACCTAATGTCGGAAATGATCACTTTACCTATTCCATCGGCGGCAGGAAGCTTGGAGAACTACATCCGAGCAGTCAACCGCTTTCCTATGCTTACCCGGGAGCAGGAACTGGAATTGGCGCGGCGGTTACGCGCGAACAATGACCTCGAAGCCGCCAGACAACTGGTTCTTTCACACTTGCGCGTGGTGGTGGCCATCGCCCGTGGCTACATGGGTTACGGGCTGCCGCAGGCCGACCTGATCCAGGAAGGTAACATCGGCCTCATGAAAGCGGTAAAACGCTTCGACCCGGAGCGCGGAGTGCGCCTGGTGTCGTTCGCCGTGCACTGGATCCGCGCCGAAATCCACGAATTCATCCTGCGCAACTGGCGCATCGTAAAAATCGCCACTACCAAGGCGCAGCGCAAACTGTTTTTCAATTTGCGCAGCTTGAAACGAGGGCTGGAACCGCTGCGCCTGGAGCAAACCAGGGATATGGCGGAACAGCTCGGCGTGAAAAGCTCA
Source organism: Burkholderiales bacterium (assembly GCA_035558075.1). GTDB lineage: Bacteria > Pseudomonadota > Gammaproteobacteria > Burkholderiales > JAHFRG01 > JAHFRG01. The sequence continues at coordinate 4,535 of DATMDB010000256.1, read as the reverse complement.
GAGGTGTCGGAGATGGAAACACGCTTGAGCGGCCACGATGTGGCGCTGGAACCCGCGGGCGATGACGAGGAAACCTATAGCCCCATCGCTTATCTCAGCGACCCTGAAGCTGAGCCCACCCGTATTCTGGAACGCGAACAAACCAACCGTTTGCAAGGCACCGGCCTCAAGCACGCATTGGAGAGTCTCGATCCGCGCAGCCGCCGCATCATCGAAGCGCGCTGGCTGCGCGAAAAAGATTCAGCGACGCTGCACGAATTGGCGGCGGAATTCAAGGTCTCCGCCGAGCGCATTCGCCAGCTTGAACAAAAAGCGCTGACTAAAATGAAAGCGGTGATGGGGGCTTATTAAGAAGGATTCTGATGTCGTGCAGCAGCGCCGTTGCCCCCTGCCCGTAGCTTATAAACAAGCGCAATTTTCCCGATTGGTCGAACACGTAAGTGCCGGCGGAATGGTCCATGGTGTAATTCTCGGGGCTGCTGCCGGCAACTTTTTGATACACCACTTTAAACTCTTTTGCCGCCCTTGCGGTCGCATCAAGATCGCCGTACAAACCTAAAAAGCCGGGATCGAATGACGGTACGTACTGGGCAAGCAGTTGAGGCGTATCGCGCTCCGGGTCTACCGTCACAAACAACACCTGCACTTTCTTGGCATCCTCGCCCAACTGCTTCATCACCAGTGCGAGTTCAGCAAGCGTGGTCGGACAGACGTCTGGGCAGTGGGTGTAGCCGAAAAACAGTACTACTACCTTGCCACTGAAATCGGCAAGGCTTTTCGCCTTGCCGTTGTGATCCGTCAAATGGAAATCTTTTCCAAAATCGGCGCCGGTAATGTCAGTGGATTTGAACGCCTCCACTTTGGCGGTAGTGTCACATCCGGCGAGCAGTCCCAAAACGACCAGCAGCAGCCCTGCCGGCACCAATTTGTTCATGAGGAGGAAAATAAACCGGGATTAACTCCAGTGATCCAGCAGCAGCGCAGCAAAAAGCGCGGCGAGGTAAATAATCGAATAGCGGAATGCGCGTTGTGCCAGCCTGTCGCTGTAGTCCACGTAGATTCTTACCGCATAGTACAAATAGATTCCTCCCAGCGCGCAGGCGCTCAACAGGTAAGGCCAACCGCTCATGGTGGTGGTAAAAGGCAGCAGGCTCACCGCAATCAGGATCAGGGTGTAGAGCAGCACGTGCAGGCGGGTGAACCTGTCGCCGTGGGTTACCGGTAGCATGGGTATCCCTGCTTTGGCATATTCGTGCTTGCGATACAGGGCCAGCGACCAGAAATGCGGCGGGGTCCAGGCAAATATAATCAAAAACAGCAATAACGCGTCATGGGAAATTTCGCCGGTCACGGCGGCCCAGCCGAGCACTGGCGGCATTGCGCCGGATGCGCCCCCGATGACGATATTCTGCGGTGTCAGAGGCTTGAGTATGATGGTGTAAATAATCGCGTAACCGACAAAAGTGGCAAGTGTCAGCCACATGGTAAGCGGGTTGATGAACCGGTAAAGCAACAACAGCCCGGCGCCGCCCAACACACCTGAAAAGACCAGTGTTTGCAGCGAAGTCAACTCTCCGCGCGGCAGCGGACGGGCGCGGGTACGCGCCATGACCGCATCAATTTTTTGTTCCACTAGGCAATTTACCGCAGCAGCAGCGCCTGCTACCAACGCAATTCCCAGCGTAGCAAAAAGCAGGATTTTCGGAGGAACCATGCCGGGTGTGGCAAGAAACATGCCGATGACCGCGGTAAACACAATCAGCGACACCACGCGCGGTTTGCACAGTCTTAAATACTGCTGCACGCGCGAACCGGTTCTTTGCCAGGTCAAGCTTGAAGCCATGCTCACTCCTGAATCTTAGGCATGCTGATATAGAAGTTTAACATCACTACGGCAATCAGTAATAGCGCCGCGACTGCATTGTGCGCCACCGCCAGTCCCAGGGGCAGGCTTAACAACACATTTCCAATACCCAGGACGACTTGCACGCACAATACGACCAGCAGCAGCGCGCCGCATTTTCGCAGGCCTTGGTTACGCAGCGCGACGATTGCCAGCAACGCGAGATAACAAAAAACAATTAAGGCGCCGAGGCGATGCATCCAATGTATGGCATTGAGCGCCGGGTTGGACAAGGGTCCTCTTTCCGCTGTCATTCCCAGTTGGCGCAGGAAATGAAAGCCCTGCGCGAAATCCATTTCAGGCACCCAGCTGCCGTTACACAAGGGGAAGCCGCTGCAAGCGAGCGCCGCATAATTGGCGCTCACCCAGCCGCCTAGCGCAATCTGCAATGCCAGGAGCAAAAGCCCGATCCAGCTCAAGAATTTAATTTTTCTCATCTTATCGGTACTAACCTGCTGCGGCGGCGCATATTGCACCAGAGTCAACCAGCACAGCAAAGCCAAAGTAGCCATGCCTCCCAGGAGATGCAAGGAAACAGCAACCGGTTTTAACAACAACGTCACAGTCCACATCCCGAGCAGCGCCTGCAACACCACCAACCCGGCCAAAAATAGGGGCAGTGCAGGCGATTGCCGCAATTCCGCGCGCTTGCGCCAGGCGTAAACAGCGATCCCCAAGATCAGCAAACCCAGCATGCCCGCCAGATAGCGATGGATCATTTCGATCCACGCCTTGGCGTCATCGAACGGCTTGTCGGGAAATTTCAATTGAGCAAGACCGCGTGCTTCCGCGTTTTGAGGTACGGCGATATGCCCGTAACAACCCGGCCAGTCCGGGCAGCCCAGTCCGGCATCGGAAAGACGCACAAAGGCGCCAAACCCGACGACCGCAAACGCAAGAGTTGCGGCTCCTAAAACAAGTTTTCTAAACATCATCCGATTCGAGAGACTTTAAGCAGACGCGTAATATCCTTGACCATTTTGCGCGGGTCCGCATCGCGCGGAAAGCGCAGCATCAAATTTCCCTGGGGATCAATCACATAAACATGGTCTTTTGACGAAACCTGCGCGGGGAGCGCGGCGAGCAATGCGCTGTCTGCGCCCCGTATCAACCATGTACCCGCATATTCCTGCATCAGGTCCTGCGGCGGCGTGCCGTTGTCGTCAATTAACCAGGCGCGCTCGATGCGCTGCATTTCCTTGCCCTGGGTGAGGCGCACTTGCCGCAAATAATAAAGTTTCTGCTGGCAGTTTTGGTTGCATGCGGCGGAATCTACTTGCAGCAGCACCCACTTGCCGCGTAGTTCGCTCATGCGAAATGCGCGCCCGTCCACCAATTGCATTGCGGCATCCGCAAGCGGGCGCGGCGGCAGGAGTTCGCCGTAGTTCATGGTTCCCTGCTGCGGCTGCCACCAGTAAAACACGATATACGCCGCCACTACAGGCGTAGCGCACAGCAGCATAATCAAAAGCAGCTCAATCCTGCCGCGGTGAGGCGCGCCTGACATTCAACACCACATATAAAATCACCACTGCGAGCGCCAGTGCAAACCACTGGAACGCATAGCCGCGGTGCATGTTAACCCCCACATCCGGGCGCTCCCAATCCCTCACCAATCCATCTGCCGTATCGTTTTGCTGTTCAATCACGATCGGCTGAATCTCGAACGGCACCGCCTTGCGATAGCGCTCGAGCACCAGGTTCTGCCAGATTTTTCCCTCTACCGTTTGTGTGGAAAGCTCGAATATTTTCTTGCTTGGAATCACCGCAACGCCGCTGATTTTCACTTGGCCCTGCGGCACGGGTATCGTTGGCAAATTCAGGCGTTCCCCGGCTCTCGCAACCCAGCCGCGGTTTACCAATACGTAGGTCCGGCTGTCATTGATTTGCAACGGCACGATGACGTGATACCCCGGAATGCCGTGATAAATGCGGTTATCCAGATAAATCGTATAGGCTTCGGCAAAACGTCCCTGCACTTCGACATTTCGGAACCGATACTCATCGGGGTTGACTTGTGTTGCGGGCACACTGACCGGCGGCTGCTTGGCGAGTTCCCCGAGGCGCGACTCAAGCTTCAGCTTCTCACGCGCGCGGTCGAGTTGCCAATTTCCCAGCCAGAACGTCAGCAACAACACTACGCCGGCTGCGACGCTGGACCACAGACCGGGTCTGAATTCAAAACCATGAGGCATCTTGATTGGCAACGGAGTAAGGAATCGTCTAAACTGAACTTTTTCACAGGAAATTCCACGTGAGAATTATCGTCTTCCTATTTCTCGCCGTCATCCTCTTTAGCCTCGGCTCCGCGCTGTACTACCTTATCAAGGACAAAGGCCAATCCGACCGCACCGTAAAAGCGCTTACCGTGCGCATCACTCTCTCCATCGTGCTCTTTTTCCTCCTGATGCTCGGTTTTTACTTCGGCCTGATCTCACCTCAAGGTTTGTAACCACCAGAAAAAAAGCGCCGCACAGTAACGCTGTGCGGCGTCAGTGTCCCCCTTCTTATTAACTTGGGGCTCCTCCTTGTCGTTGTTTGTGTACGGCGTTTTCCTCCTTGAGCAGGACAGGTCGCGTTACAGCCAGTAAACCAGGATAAACAGCAGCAGCCACACCACATCAACGAAGTG
>DATMDB010000255.1:0-4360 GCA_035558075.1 Burkholderiales bacterium | reverse complement strand
AAAACCCGATCCACGTGGAATGAATGCCGCGCTTGATATTGTCGGCGCCGAGGCTCGGCCCCACGGTGCGCTCCTCGATGATTTCCATAGGCGCAGCCAGCGCGCCTGCACGCAGCAGCAAAGCGATATCGCGCGCTTCCTCCACACTCATGCGGCCGCCGCTGATCTGTACTCTGCCCCCGCCGATCTCGGCGCGAATGACCGGTGCAGTAACCACTTCCGCCTTGCCTTTTTCGATGAGCAAAACCGCCATGCGTTTGCCGACATTTTCGCGGGTGACCAGCTGAAAAATGCGCGCGCCGGCGCCATCCAGCGTGATATGCACCGCGGGCTCCCCGGTCTGCCCGTCGTAGCCCGGCTGGGCATCGCTGATGCGCTCGCCCGTCAGCACCACGTTCTTTTTCACCAGCACCGGAATACCGTTTCTTTCCTTGTAAAGTTCGTCGCCCAGCGGAAGTTGTCCCTGGGCCGCCGCTTGCAGCGAAGCCGGATCCGAGTGCTCTTCATCCACCATGCGCACTTCCAGAGTCGCGGTGCGTCCAAGAATGTCCTTTGCTTTTGCCGTATCCTGCACGCCAGGCAGTTGCACCACCACGCGGTCGGCGCCCTGCTGCTGGATAATCGGCTCGGCAACCCCGAGTTCATTTACGCGGTTGCGCAGCGTGGTGACGTTCTGCTGCAGGGAGAATTCCTGAACCCTGGTCTGCGCCGGCGGCGTGAGCGCGGCAGTGAGCTTCGGTTCGCCGTCGTTCACTTCTTTCAGCGCCAAATCGGGAAAGTTCTTGCCGATCTCGGCCAGGCCCTTGGCGCGGGATTCGCCGTCCCTGAATTTGACCGTGACGGCCTGTCCTTCGCGGGTGATGCCGGAGTAGGGAATTTTTTTCTCGCGCAGGCTGCTGCGGATGTCATTGGTGTAGCGTTCCGCCGCCTTTTCCAGCGCTGCTTTCATGTCCACCTGCAGCAGGAAATACACGCCGCCGCGCAAATCCAGCCCCAGGTACATGGGGAGCGCGTTGATGTTGGAGAGCCATTGCGGGGAACTCGACAGCAGATTAAGCGCAATCACATAGTCATCGCCCAACTGCGATTGCAGCACATCCTTGGCTTTGAGTTGAGTATCGGTGTCGGCGAAGCGTACTTTAATGGTGTTAACGTCGAGAATGGCGCCTTGTACGGGAACTTTCGCTTTAGCGAGCGCCTCTTGCACTCGCTGCAACAGACCGGTATCCACTTTCAGCGCTGATTTTGCCGGAAGAATCTGCACCGCGGGAACTTCGCCGAACAGATTGGGCAGTGTATATATTAACCCCAGCAGCAGCGCAACACCGATAAGGATGTATTTCCAAAGCGGGTAGCGGTTCATCGCTAATTGGCGTTCTTGATGCTGCCCTTCGGCAGCAACGTCTGAATCGCCGCCTTCTGCACTTGAATTTCCACGTTCTCGGCCACTTGCAGCGTCACATAGTTGTCGCCAACCTTGATGACCCTGCCCAGCACCCCGCCGCCGGTGATGACTTCGTCACCCTTCTGCAGCGACTCCGTCATCGTCTTGTGTTCCTTGCCGCGCTTCATTTGCGGCCGGATCATCAGGAAATACAGCAGCACAAACATCAGCACCAGGGGCATCAACCCGACCCAGTCCAGCCCTTGCTGCGCAGGCGCCGCGGTTTGCGCAAATGCTTCGCTCATCAGCACATTAACTCCCCGGGCTCAAATAAAGGCGCTATTTTAGCACGCAGTGGCGCGCTTGCTTGAACTCCCCCACAAAATCGGCAAAGCGGCCGGCTGAGATGGCATTGCGCAGCCCGCGCATGAGTTCCTGGTAGTAATACAGATTGTGGATGCTGTTAAGTCGTGCCCCGAGAATTTCATTGACCCGCTGCAAGTGATGCAAATAAGCACGGGTGAAGTGCCTGCATGCATAACAGCCGCAGTTCTCATCAAGGGGACGTACTTCAGCACGGTATTGGGCGTTTCTCAATTTTATTGTGCCGTGCCGGGTAAAAATCCAGCCGTTTCGGGCATTGCGCGTCGGCAATACACAATCGAACATGTCCATTCCCTGCCCTACCGCGTTGACAATATCCTCCGGCGTGCCCACTCCCATCAGATAGCGCGGCTTATCCTGCGGCAATTGCGAAGCGATGTGCTTGAGAACGCGTTGCATGTCGCGCTTGGGCTCGCCCACCGACAGCCCGCCGACGGCATAGCCGTCAAATCCGATATCAACCGAATTCAGCAGAGATTCCTCGCGCAAATTCTCGTGCATGCCGCCTTGTACAATACCAAAAAGCGCATTGCGGCTGCCTTCATGGGCGCGCTTCGAGCGCTCCGCCCAGCGCAAGGAAAGCTGCATTGACTTCCTCGCTTGTCCTTCATCCGCGGGGTACGGCGTGCATTCGTCGAACACCATCGCGATATCCGCATTCAGTACGCGCTGGATGCGCATTGCTTCTTCAGGCGAGAGGAAACAGCGGTCGCCGTTTACCGGCGACTGGAACCGCACACCTTCTTCACTCACCTTGCGCAACTTGCCCAGGCTGTATACTTGGTACCCGCCGGAATCGGTGAGTAGCGGCCCGTCCCAAGCCATGAAGCGGTGCAAGCCGCCATGCGCTTCGATGACCTCCAAACCCGGACGCAGCCACAAATGAAAGCTGTTGCCCAATATGATGTCTGCGCCTATTTGCTTCAGCTCGGCAGGGCTCAGCGCTTTCACAGTGCCGTAGGTGCCGACCGGCATGAAGGCGGGTGTTGCCACAGTGCCGTGATCAAGCGTTAGCGCCCCGCAGCGGGTGCGACCATCTTGGGCTTTTAAATCAAATTTCATTCGTCAAAACCTCTTATCGCCGCGGAGACGACGCAGAAAAATACAAAATCAATCAGTATTTACAGGATGACGCAGGATTAACAAGATTCAATCCTGTAAATCTTGTAAAAATCCCGTTAATCATGTGCATTAAGATTTTCCTCGGCGTCCTCCGCGGTTAATCCTGTCTTTCAATCAACATGGCATCGCCGTAGCTGAAAAAGCGGTAGCGGAGCTCCACCGCGTGGCGGTAAGCACGGCGTATGTTTTCCGTTCCGCTAAAAGCCGAAACCAGCATCAGCAGCGTGGAGCACGGCAAATGGAAATTGGTAAGCAGCCGTTCCACAATTTTGAACCGGTATCCGGGGGTGATAAAAATATCCGTCTCGCCGCAGACAGCCTGCAATTTTCCGTTTGTTGCCGCCGCTTCGAGCGCGCGCATGCTGGTGCTGCCCACCGCCATGACGCGTCCGCCTTCCCGTTTCGCCATTTCAATCATGGATACCGTCTTTGCGGGGACGCTGTACCACTCGCTGTGCATTTTATGCTTGGCGATATTTTCCACTCGCACCGGCTGAAACGTTCCTGCGCCCACATGCAACGTCACAAAAGCTATCCTTACTCCCTTCTCGCGCAGATTGTCGAGCATCGCCGGGTCAAAATGCAAACCTGCGGTGGGCGCCGCCACCGCGCCCGGTTCACGCGCATACACCGTCTGATAACGCGCCTTGTCGAGTTCCGAAGCGGGGCGCGAGATGTAATGCGGCAGCGGCATAGCGCCGATATGCTCCAGCAGTTCCCATACTGTGATTTTGCTATCAAAACGCAGCCTGTAGAATTCACCCAGGCGTTCTTCCACTATCGCTTGCAACTGCTTTGCCAGAAACAACTTCGCGCCCGGCCGGGGCGCGTGGCTGGCGCTCAGCTGCGCCAGCGCATGGTGGTCATCCACAACCCGCTCCACCAGTATTTCCACTTTGCCGCCACTTTCTTTCTCCCCGAACAGACGGGCTTTAATGACGCGGGTATCATTCAACACCATCACATCGCCGGCCTTCACGAATTGCGGCAAGTCGCCAAACTGGCAATCGCGCAAATTGCCGCTTGCGCCATCAAGATAAAGCAAACGGCTCGCGCTGCGCTGCTCAAGAGGAACCTGCACAATCAGTTCCTGCGGCAATTCATAATCAAAGTCGCTGGTTTGCATGGCTGTCGCACATGGCAATTGATGAGATAGGCCTAATCTTGCCCGGAAAATACTTTTTAGTGGATAATCCCCACTCTTTGGAACCTCTTAACAAGCCCTACTTGGGGAATCTGTTCAGGGGTTCCTAAGCCGGGATGGCGGAATCGGTAGACGCGCCGGACTCAAAATCCGGTGGTGGCAACACCATGAGGGTTCGAGTCCCTCCCCCGGCACCAGTCGCGGCACCTGCCGCAGTGCCGGATTTCAGTGCAGGCTCATGCGCCGTAGGCAGCGTGAGCCGAAACTAAAATCCCATCCGATCATGAGGGTTCGAGTCCCTCCCCCGGCACCAGTCGCGGCACCTG
>DATMDB010000254.1:0-21742 GCA_035558075.1 Burkholderiales bacterium | reverse complement strand
CAAGGCGCGCTACGCGGCAAAGACCAAGGCGCGCACCTTGGGCGAAGCAATAGTTGGCGCCGACATTTTTCTTGGGCTTTCCGGTCCCGGCGTCCTGAAGCCGGATATGGTGAAGCAGATGGCGAAGCGGCCGTTGATTCTGGCACTCGCTAATCCCGAACCCGAAATCCGGCCGGAAGTCGCCAAGGAAGCGCGCTCTGACGTGGTGATCGCCACCGGCCGCTCCGATTATCCGAACCAAGTCAACAACGTGCTGTGCTTTCCTTTTATTTTCCGTGGCGCGCTGGATGTGGGCGCCACCACCATCAACGAGGATATGAAACTCGCCGCAGTGCGCGCGCTCGCCGATCTTGCGCATGCGGAGCAGTCCGACATCGTGGCCATCGCCTACGGCGAGCACAACTCAAGTTTCGGCCCGGAATATCTCATTCCCAAACCATTTGATCCACGGCTCATCCTTAAGATCGCTCCCGCCGTGGCCAAGGCGGCGATGGACAGCGGCGTGGCCACCCGGCCTATCGAAGATTTCATCGCTTACCAAGAACAACTTACTCAGTTCGTCTACCGCTCCGGCCTGATCATGAAGCCGGTATTTGCGGCGGCCAAGAAATCGCCTAAGCGCCTGGTATACGCTGAAGGCGAAGATGATCGCGTACTGCACGCCGTGCAGCAGGTGATGGACGAAGGTTTGGCAAAACCCATTCTCATCGGCCGTCCCGCGGTGGTTAACGAGCATATTCAAAAACTGGGCCTGCGCGTCCGGCCCGGGGTGGATTTCGAGCTCATCAACCCGGAAAGCCTCCCGCACTATCAGGAATACTGGAATACTTACTACAACATCATGCAGCGGCGCGGCGTGTCCATCGAATACGCACGCCGCGAGGTGCGCCGGCGCACTACACTGATCGGTGCTCTGATGGTACGCATGGGCGCGGCGGACGCCATGTTGTGCGGGACCTTCGGCCACTACCAGTTGCATCTTGATTTTGTTATGGACTCACTGGGACTGCGTCCCGGAGTGCACGATGCGGCTGCGATGAACATGCTCCTGCATCCCAAGGGCACGTTCTTCATCTGCGATACTTACGTTACCCCTGACCCGACTGCGGAGCAGATTGCGGAAATGACCATGCTCGCGGCGGAGGAAGTGCAGCGCTTTGGCATAGCGCCGAAAGTGGCGCTGCTGTCCCACTCAAGTTTCGGCAGCGTTGACACGCCATCCTCTCGCAAGATGCGCGAGGCGTTGAAGCTGTTGCAAAAGCAGGCGCCTAACCTCGAAGTCGACGGAGAAATGCACGGCGATGCTGCGTTGTCGGAAGAAATCCGCAACAACGTATTTCCGAATTCTCGCCTGAAGGGCCGCGCCAACCTGCTCATCATGCCAACGCTGGATGCAGCGAATATTTCGTTTAACTTGCTCAAGGTCCTGGGCGACGGCATAACTGTAGGCCCGATCCTGCTCGGTTGCGCCAAACCGGTGCACATTCTTACGCCGACCGCGACGGTGCGGCGCATCGTCAACATGACGGCATTGTCGGTAGCGGACGCTAATGCCGAGCGCTTTGTGCAAGCAAATCTCACCATTTAGGCCCGCCTTTAAGTACGCGCTTCCCCGGAAAGCTCGGAAGCGGACGAGCGATTAAGAGTACCGATGAAAATTCACGAATATCAGGGAAAGGAAATCCTGGGAAAATACGGCGTCGCCACACCCAGGGGGATCGCCTGTTTTTCGGTTGAGGAAGCGGTAAAGGCAGCGCGCGAACTCGGCGGCAAGGCGTGGGTGATAAAAGCGCAGATCCATGCGGGCGGACGCGGCAAGGGCGGCGGAGTGAAAGTCGCGAAGTCGCTGGATGAAGTCAAGCAAGTTGCCAGCCAGATTCTGGGCATGAGGCTGATGACGCACCAAACCGGGCCCGAAGGGAGAATCGTCAAGCGCCTGCTTATCGAGGAGGCCGCCGAAATTAAAAAAGAACTTTATGTTGGCATGGTAGTGGACCGCGCGACGCAAAGCGTGGTGCTCATGGCAAGCCCGGAAGGCGGCACCGAAATCGAGGAAGTCGCGGCTAAGGCGCCGGAAAAAATCCATAAGGTGTGCGTCGACCCGATGGCGGGGTTAACCGACAAAGATGCTGAAGAGATAGCGCGCAAGATCGGCATTCCGGAAGCTGCCGTGGCGCAGGCGCGCGATTTTTTCAAAGGGCTATATAAGGTGTTTGACGAGACTGATGCATCTCTTGCAGAAATCAACCCGCTGATTCTGACCGGCGACAACCGCGTATTGGCGCTGGATGCAAAAATGAATTTTGACGACAACGCACTCTACCGACACCCCGAGATCGTTGCGCTGCGCGATCTGGACGAGGAAGACCCGGCTGAGATCGAAGCCTCGAAACTTGACCTTTCCTACATTTCCCTTGCCGGAAACATCGGCTGTCTGGTGAACGGCGCGGGACTGGCGATGGCGACCATGGATATTGCCAAGCTCTACGGTGGCTCGCCTGCCAACTTCCTTGACGTCGGCGGCGGCGCCTCCGCCGAGAAAGTGACTAATGCGTTCAAGATTATGCTGAAAAATCCAAAAGTGACGGCGATTCTCGTCAACATTTTCGGAGGCATCATGAAATGCGACGTAATAGCGCAAGGCGTCGTGGAAGCGGCCAAGCAGGTGAACCTCGCCGTCCCCCTGGTGGTGCGGCTGGAAGGAACCAATGTGGACGTGGGCAAGAAAATCCTTGCCGAATCGGGATTGCCCATCATTTCCGCAAAAAATATGGCGGATGCCGCGCAAAAAGTTGTTGCCGCCGCGAATAGAAAGTAAGAGAGTGAATTGGGCGAGAAGATTAAAAAAGGAGTACCAAAGTTAATGGCGATTTTAATCAACAAAAATGCGCGGGTGATAACTCAGGGCATTACCGGCAAGACCGGGCAGTTCCATACCCGTATGTGCCGCGATTATGCGAATGGTCGGAACTGCTTCGTGGCCGGTGTCACCCCCGGGAAAGGCGGGCAGGATTTCGAGGGTATTCCGATTTTCAACACGGTGCGCGAAGCCAGGGAAAAAACCGGCGCCACCGTTTCGGTGATTTATGTTCCTTCACCTTTTGCAGCGGCGGCGATAGATGAAGCAGTGGAAGCCAAGCTCGATTTGGTGATTTGCATCACGGAGGGCATTCCGGTGCGCGACATGATACGCACCCGCTATAAGATGCGCGGCAAGAAAACCGTCCTCATTGGGCCAAATTGCCCTGGCGTGATCACGCCGGATGAAATCAAGATCGGCATCATGCCGGGGCATATTCACAAGAAAGGCCGTATCGGCGTGGTCTCGCGCTCCGGTACCCTGACTTACGAGGCAGTGGGACAGTTGATGGAGCAGAGGCTGGGACAATCCACCTGCGTCGGCATCGGCGGTGATCCGGTGAACGGCCTCAAGCACATTGATGTCATGAAAATGTTCAACGAAGATCCGGAAACCGATGCGGTGGTCATGGTGGGGGAAATCGGCGGTACCGACGAGGAAGACTGCGCGCGCTGGATCAAGGGCAACATGCAAAAACCGGTAGTTGGCTTTATTGCCGGTGTTACCGCCCCGCCTGGAAAGAGAATGGGGCACGCAGGCGCCATTATTTCCGGAGGCAGAGGAACCGCGCAGGAAAAGTTGGCCGTAATGGAGGGGTGTGGAATAAAAGTTACCCGCAATCCCGCCGAGATGGGGAAATTAATCAAATCGGTGCTTTAAGGCCAACTTTCGGTGGAGGCTAACGTTTCGCGAATCGCAATGTTATGCCGATGCCAAAAGTTCATGGTAAGTAAGGGGTGTGGAATAAAAGTTACCCGCAATCCTGCCGAGATGGGGAAATTAATCAAATCGGTGCTTTAAGGCCAACTTTCGGTGGAGGCTAACATTTCGCGAAGCGCAATGTTATGCCGACGCCAAAAGCTCATGGTAAGTAAGGAGTGCGGGATAAAAGTTACCCGCAATCCCGCCGAGAGGGGAAAGTTGCAAAAGTCAGTGCTCTAAGTTTGTAACAGTTTTTTTAACTGTTTCCGCTTACTGCTACCGCAAGTCGCCGCAAGGCACAAAAATATTCGTATAATTTGACAATGCAGCTTGAACTGGCGCATGAGCATTGAAACTACGCGTAGAAACAAGGTCTTTCATCGAAAGGAGTATTGATGGCAGGTGGTAAGCCCCCTGGCAGTCGCTCGAAACAGCACAGCGTGCGCGCCACGCCAAAGGGCCGTAGCGTCGATTCTGCCGCGCTTGCGGAAGTGCAAGCGCTGCTCGTCAATGAATCGCTTAGCCATGATTTGCTGATAGAGCATTTGCACAAAATCCAGGACCGCTACGGGCATATCTCGTCCCGTCACATCGTGGCGCTGGCTGCCGAGATGGGGCTTGCGACCACTGAAGTTTACGAAGTCGCGACGTTTTATCATCATTTCGACGTCGTCAAGGAAGGAGAAAACACGTCACCCGTGTTGACCATTCGCGTGTGCGATTCGCTTTCCTGTGAATTGGCCGGCGCGCAACAGTTGATCTCCGAACTCAAGCACGCCCTAGGTTCCGCAGTAAGAGTAATTCCCGCACCCTGCGTTGGACGTTGTGAGCAGGCGCCGGTGGCGGTGGTAGGCCAAAATCCGCTAGCGCACGCTACCATAAGCCAGGTGCAATCCGCGGTTAACGCCAAGGCAAGCAAATGCCCGGTCTCTTCATACATCGGCTACGAAGAATACCGCAAACATGCCGGCTATCAGTTGCTGGTGGATTGCGTAAAAGGTGATCACGAAGCGGAATCGGTGATCAAGATCATGGAAGACTCAGGGTTGCGCGGCCTGGGCGGCGCAGGCTTTCCCGCTGGCAAAAAGTGGCGCATCGTGAGCGGTGAACCCGCACCGCGTCTCATGGCGGTGAACATTGACGAAGGCGAGCCCGGCACGTTTAAGGACCGCTATTACTTGGAGCAGGATCCACATCGTTTCCTTGAAGGCATGCTGATTGCGGCGTGGGCGGTGGAGATTCACGAAATCTATATTTATCTGCGCGATGAATACGCCGGCTGCCGCGAAATTCTTGCCAAAGAGCTTGCCAGCTTGACAGCAAATCCCCCGTGCCGACTGCCGAAAATGCATTTGCGGCGCGGCGCTGGTGCCTACATCTGCGGCGAAGAATCGGCGATGATTGAATCCATAGAAGGCAAGCGCGGCATGCCGCGGCTGCGTCCGCCGTATGTGGCGCAGGTTGGCCTGTTTGGCCGGCCGACGCTTGAGCACAATATGGAAACGCTTTATTGGGTGCGCGACATTCTGGAAAAGGGCGCGGAGTGGTTTTCCTCGCACGGCCGCCACGGACGCAAGGGTCTGCGCTCGTTTTCGGTATCCGGGCGCGTGCAAAAACCCGGTGTGCATCTCGCGCCCGCCGGCATCACCGTGCGCGAGCTGATAAACGAATTCTGCGGCGGCATGCTGCCCGGGCACGAGTTCTATGCTTATCTTCCGGGTGGCGCATCGGGCGGAATTCTGCCGGCGTCCAAGGGAGATATTCCGATGGATTTCGATACTTTTAACGAGTATGGCTGTTTCATCGGCTCGGCAGCTGTTATTATCTTATCGCATTGGGATCGTGCGGCGGCGGCAGCGCGCAACCTCATGAAATTTTTTTCCGATGAATCGTGCGGGCAATGCACGCCGTGCCGCGTCGGCACCGCCAAGGCGTTGAAGCTCATGAACGCGCCAAAATGGAACCAGGCGCTGCTCGAAGAACTCTCAGTAGCCATGGCCGACGCCTCGATTTGCGGCTTGGGGCAGGCGGCGCCCAACCCGGTGCGCTGCGTGATGAAATACTTTCCCAACGAGATCGTGTGACAGGCGGCAGGAGAAACCCATGAATGCGCCGATGGAGCAGGCCGTCAAACCGCAAGTGGTGGTGTTCAAGCTGAACGGCAAAACCGTCAGCGGCTACAGCAACGAAATCCTGATTGAAATCGCCAAGCGCCATGGCGTGGAAATCCCGCATCTCTGTTACCAGAAAGGCATGCGCCCGGACGGCAATTGCCGTGCCTGCATGGTGGAAATCAAGGGTGAGCGGATATTGGCGCCCTCCTGCTGCCGTTATCCGAAGAGCGGAATGGAGGTGTTTTCCGACAACGACCGTGCACGCGCGTCGCAAAAGATGGTGTTCGAGCTTTTGCTCTCCGACATGCCGGAAACATCCTATACCCTGAATTCCGAGCTCGGCCTGTGGGCAAAGAAGCTTAATCTCGGCAAACCACGCTTCAGCCCGCGCCAGCAACCGGCCGCCGATGTTTCCCACCCTGCCATTGCAGTGAATCTCGACGCCTGCATCCAGTGCACTCGCTGTTTGCGCGCCTGCCGCGAAGAGCAGGTCAACGACGTAATCGGCTACGCATTCCGCGGGGAGCATTCCAAGATCGTATTTGACCTCGACGACCCGATGGGCGAGTCAACCTGCGTAGCCTGCGGCGAATGCGTGCAGGCCTGTCCCACCGGCGCGCTCATGCCTGCCCGGAGTGTGGGCATGCTAAAGCCGGACAAGACCGTGGATTCGGTTTGCCCCTATTGCGGTGTCGGTTGCCAGCTCACATACCATGTCAAAGACAATAAGATTCTTTACGTGCAAGGACAAGACGGCCCGGCGAATCACGGCCGGCTGTGCGTGAAAGGCCGTTACGGTTTTGATTACGTAAGTCATAAACAACGACTCACCAAACCGCTGATTCGCCGGTCGGGTTTTCCCAAGTCCGCCCAATTCGTGATGGATCCGGAAGACACACTGAAAGTCTTCCGTGAAGCGAGCTGGGAAGAAACCCTCGGTCTCGCAGCGGGCAATTTGAAAAAAATCCGCGATGTCCAAGGCCCGCAGGCGCTCGCCGGCTTCGGTTCGGCCAAGGGCTCGAACGAAGAAGCGTATCTGTTCCAGAAACTGGTGCGCACCGGCTTCGGCAGCAACAATGTGGATCACTGCACGCGCCTGTGCCACGCTTCCAGTGTGGCGGCGCTGCTCGAAGGCATTGGCTCGGGCGCAGTGTCGAACCAGGTCAGCGATGTGCTGAAAGCTGAAGTGGTGTTCGTGATCGGGGCCAATCCGACAGTGAACCATCCCGTGGCGGCCACCTGGATCAAGAATGCTGTGAAAAAGGGCGTGAAGCTCATCGTGGCCGATCCGCGCCGCTCGGAGCTCGCGCGTCACGCGGCTTACTTCCTGCAATTCAAACCCGACACCGATGTCGCGCTGCTGAATGCCATGATGCACACCATCATTCACGAAGAACTGGCGAATCAGCAATTCATCAAGAACCGTACCAGCGGCTTTGAGGAACTGAAGAAAAACGTTGAAGGCTACAGCCCGGAAGCCATGGCACCGATTTGCGGCGTTCCCGCAGCAACGATCAAAGAGGTGGCAAGGCTTTACGCTACCTCGAAAGGGTCGATGATCCTCTGGGGCATGGGCATTTCGCAGCATGTGCACGGCACCGACAATGCGCGGTGCCTGATCGCGCTCTCGCTGCTCACCGGCCAAGTGGGGCGGCCGGGCACCGGGCTGCATCCCCTGCGTGGACAGAACAACGTGCAGGGCGCCTCCGACTCCGGGCTGATTCCGATGGTGTATCCCGATTATCAGCCTGTGGACAACGCAAGCGTGCGCACCGCATTCGAGAAGCTGTGGGGCACCAAACTTGATCCCACGCCGGGCCTCACGGTGGTGGAAATCATGAACGCGGTGCACGCCGGGCAAATCCGCGGCATGTACATCATGGGTGAGAACCCCGCCATGTCCGACCCGGATCTCAGGCATGCGCGCGAAGCGCTGGCTGAACTCGAATGGTTGGTGGTGCAGGACCTTTTCCTCACCGAAACTGCGTACCTTGCCGACGTCATCCTGCCGGCTTCCGCGTGGCCTGAGAAAACCGGCACGGTGACCAATACCGACCGCATGGTGCAGCTCGGCCGGCAGGCATTGGATCTTCCGGGCGAGGCCAAACATGATCTTTGGATTATTCAGGAAATCGCGCGGCGTATGGGGCTCAACTGGAATTACCCGGGGCCGAAGGATGTATTCAATGAAATGCGCAAGGCCATGCCCTCCATCGCCGGCATTACCTGGGAACGGCTTGAGCGTGATAGCTCGGTAACTTATCCGTGCGAGCACGAAGGCGATCCCGGCGAGCCGGTGGTGTTCACAGAGAATTTCCCAACGCCCAACGGGCGCGGAAAATTTGTTCCTGCGGACATTATTTCCGCCAACGAGCGGCCGGATGTCAATTACCCGATGGTGCTGATTACTGGCCGGCAGCTTGAGCACTGGCACACCGGCAGCATGACGCGTCGCGCCGGCGTGCTCGATGCGATTGAGCCCGAACCGGTTGCTTCACTCCATCCTTTGGATCTGGAAGCCATCGGCGTGCAGCCGGGGGAAGTGGTTACCGTGGAATCACGGCGCGGTGAAATTTCACTCTATGCACGCGCCGACGACGGCACGCCGCGCGGCGCGGTGTTTATTCCCTTCTGCTTTTACGAAGCGGCGGCAAATCTGCTGACCAATCCGGCGCTCGACCCTGTCGGCAAAATCCCCGAATTCAAGTACTGTGCGGTCAGAGTAAGACCCGGCGGGCAAAAGCCCGTGCACGCAAGTTTTGGCGGCGGACAGGTGCTCGCCATATAATTCGCCGGTAATTCGACCCGGGTTGAGCCATTCCCGCCATTGCAACCTGGCTAACCGGATAAACCAGAACATGCCCTGCAAGCCGTCTCAATCGCAAGCGGATTAGAGGGAAACCGTTTTTCAAGGAAAGGTGCATTTATGCTGACGGACATCGAAATCGCGCAAAAAGCCGGAATGCAGCGCATTACTCAACTGGCAAAGGGAAAACTCGGGATAGACGAAGAACATCTCGAGCCTTATGGCCACTACAAGGCCAAGCTTTCCCTGGATTTTGTTGACAGTCTCGCCGATAAGCCTCACGGCAAGCTGATTCTGGTGACCGCCATTACTCCCACTCCCGCGGGCGAAGGCAAAACCACCACCACCGTTGGCCTGGGCGACGCCTTGAATCGACTCGGCAAAAAAGCGGTGATTTGTCTGCGTGAGCCTTCTCTCGGCCCGGTATTTGGCATGAAAGGCGGTGCTGCGGGCGGTGGCTACGCGCAAGTAGTTCCGATGGAGGATATCAATCTGCATTTCACCGGCGACTTTAACGCGATTGGCCTGGCTAATAATCTACTTGCGGCGATGCTGGACAACCACATCCACCACGGCAACGCGCTGGGCTTGGATGTGCGGCGCATCGCCTGGCGGCGCGTGGTGGACATGAATGACCGCGCGCTGCGTGAAATCGTGATTTCACTTGGAGGGACAGGCAACGGTTACCCGCGCCAGGACGGATTTGACATCGTGGTGGCTTCCGAAGTGATGGCGATATTCTGCCTCGCCACTTCGCTTAAAGACTTAAAGAACCGCCTTGGCAACATCGTGGTCGGCTATACGCGCGAGCAGAAACCGGTGAGGGCGCGTGATTTAAACGCGCATGGCGCGATGACGGTGCTGTTGAAGGATGCGCTGAAACCCAATCTCGCACAGACGCTGGAGAACAACCCGGCGTTCATCCACGGCGGACCGTTCGCCAACATCGCCCACGGCTGCAACTCGGTAATCGCCACCCAGACCGCGTTGAAGCTTGCGGACTACTGCGTTACCGAAGCCGGGTTTGGCGCCGACCTAGGAGCGGAAAAGTTCATCGACATCAAGTGCCGCAAAGCGGGATTGCGACCCTCCGCGGTGGTGCTGGTCGCCACCATCCGCGCGCTCAAGTACCACGGCGGGGTAGATCGCGCTGACTTCAACAAGGAAAACCTGCCGGCGCTGGAGAAAGGCATCGCCAACCTCGAGCGGCACGTCAACAACGTGCGCAACCACTATGGTCTGCCGTGCGTGGTCTCGATCAACCGCTTCAACTTCGATACGCCGGCTGAGATCGAGCTGCTCAAAAAGAAGATGGCGCACCACGAGGCGCCGGTGATCCTCGCCACGCACTGGGCGGAGGGCGGCAAGGGGGCGGAGGAGCTGGCGCGCACCATGGTGAGCATTGTTGACAAGGCGCCCGCGGGCTGCAAGTTTGTTTATGAAGAATCGGCTTCACTGTGGGACAAGATGAAGGCGATCGCCACCAAGATTTACGGCGCGGCTGACATCGCCGCGGACGCCAAGGTGCGCGCGCAAATCAAGAAGCTGCAGGAGGATGGCTACGGGCACTACCCGATCTGCGTGGCGAAGACACAATACTCGTTCTCTGCGGACGCCAGCCTACGCGGCGCGCCGACCGGGTACACCGTCAATGTCCGGGAAGTCCGTCTCGCCGCGGGTGCTGAATTCATCGTCATGATCTGCGGCGATATCATGACCATGCCGGGACTGCCCAAGGTGCCTTCGGCGGAGAAAATCGATCTTGATGATGATGGTAAAGTGGTCGGGTTGTTCTGATCCAGTATAATTCGTCGCGTCAGTTCGGGCGGGACCCACCGGCTCTTTCCTTACGTGGCGGCGGCGAGCGGTCGCCGGTCAAGCGTGCCAGCGCAGAGCTAGTCTAGAGGCAGCTGGAAATCGAGGAGGAGACGCGAATCATGGAATTCCTGAACGAGCTGCAGACCGCAGCGTTCTGGACCGGGTTGCTGGCCATCATCTGGGTCAACATCATCCTGTCGGGGGACAACGCGGTGGTGATCGCGCTCGCTGCGCGCTCGCTGCCCGCGCGCCAGCAGACACAGGCGGTGATCTGGGGCGCCGGCGCGGCGGTGGTACTGCGAATCATCCTCACCATTGTCGCGGTCGAATTGCTCAAGCTGTCCTGGCTCAAGTTGATCGGTGGCGCACTGCTGCTGTGGATCGCGGTCAGATTGCTGGTGCCCGAGGACGGCGGCGAAGGCGGTGTCGAATCGAGCGACAATCTGTGGGCGGCGATCAAGACCATCCTCATTGCCGATCTGGTGATGAGTCTGGACAACGTGATTGCCGTAGCGGCGGTGGCCAAAAGCAGTATCGTGCTGCTGATCCTAGGGCTGGCGATCAGCATCCCGCTGGTGGTCTTCGGCGCGACCATTCTGATGAAACTCATGGGGCGCTTCCCGGTGATCATCACGATCGGGGCGGCGCTGATAGGCTATGTGGCCGGCGAAATGTTGGTGACCGACCCTGTCGTGGTCGCATGGTTCACGGCCAACGCACACTGGATGATTGACTTCGAGGTTTTTTCGATACTCGGCGCCAAGCTCGAACTGTCGGGTGCCGGCCTGATCGGCGCAGCCATCATCGTCGCGGTCGGCAAGTGGATAGGGAAGCGGGTGGCGAAGGAAGAAGGCATGGTGGACCTGGCGGTCGAGGAACAAAAAACCAAGGCGCCGCGTTGACCCTGCGAGCGCTGTCGGCCTCAAGATCTAAATAAATTATCGGGAGCGATGCGAATGTTGAAAATGCTTGTGCCGGTGGATGGTTCGGAGTCCTCGATCCGTGCAGTTGACCAACTGATCAAGAAGTTCGAATGGTACAAGGACGGGGTGGAAATACACTTGCTCAACGTCCAGCACCCGTTTCCCGCGCATTTGGCCTCCCATCTCGGGCACGACAAGGTGCAGCAGTACCACCGGGAGCAAGGGCTCGCCGCCTTGGCGGACGCGCGCAAGAAACTCGATGCCGCGGGCATCAAGTACTACTACCATATTGGGATAGGTGACGAGGCCGAGGTCATCTGCAAGTATGCGAAGGAAAAGGGAGTTGCCCAGATCTTCATGGGCACGCGCGGCCTGGGTTCGGTATCCGGCCTGCTCCTGGGGTCGGTTGCCACCAAGGTGATTCACTTGGCGGAGGTGCCGGTTCTGCTGGTGAAGTAAACGCGGAGCATGCGCCATCGGCGCCTATACGGTGCACAACTCGATGTTCAACGTTTACCTGATGGTGGTATTCGATGTACTCGGCTATGTGTTCAAGAAGCTTTCATATCCGCTCGCGCCGATGGTACTGGCGCTGGTGTTCGGTGACCGCGCCGAGGAGAATTTCCGTAACGCCATTAAGGGATCACAGGGTGATT
Organism: Burkholderiales bacterium; assembly: GCA_035558075.1. Taxonomy (GTDB): domain Bacteria; phylum Pseudomonadota; class Gammaproteobacteria; order Burkholderiales; family JAHFRG01; genus JAHFRG01. Next base: position 9,644 of record DATMDB010000254.1, on the reverse strand, counting down.
TGACGGTGTTCTTTTCGAACAGCCTTGTCGGCAGCCTCACGGGGCTGGCACTGTTCTTATCGTTCTGGCCCCTAATTTCGATGCTGTGGCGCAAAATCCGCGCTGCGGGAAGCGCCGGCTGAATTACTTGGCGGGCGTGGATTTACGGTTTAAAGAAGCCTGTTACCTACCAGCCGGGTGGTGAAAAAGCCCCGGCCTTTTCGTTTCTAGATCTTATCGCGCTTTTTCCGACAGTTCAGGATTTCCGGCGACAAAGCGATTGCGCTCGCGGCGCGCCTTTTGTTATCGCAACTGGCACATGGCTTGAATCGGCTCATGGCAACGTTTGATGGTCTTTCTTGGTACCGGATTAATGTTTGATTTCTTTGAATTTTGTTTTTTAACAGCATTATTCTGGGAATAGATGCCGTAAAATCGTTGTATGCTGCACCGATTTGCCGGCAGACAGTCGCGCTTTACCATGCAGAAAAACGTATACTTTACAAATGAATATCGTAAAATGCGAAAAGTAAACCTTAAAAGCTCACCTACAAAAAAATAATAGGGAGTTCAGGGATGAAAAAGCCCGCATTCTGGAAGGCCGACTGGTTCCTCGTGCTGATCGTCACCATAGTGCTATTTTTCTTGGGTGGCGGCGATCTGATTCAAAGCTTGGAACGCAAGGCCTATGACCTCGGGGTCAAGGCATCGTCGTCGCGCAATCCGAGCGAGAAAGTTGCGGTAATCGCGATTGATGATCAGAGCATTGCCAACATCGGGCGCTGGCCGTGGTCGCGCGAAGTGCACGCGAAGATGATAGACCTCCTTGCCGCCGCCAAGGCCAAGGTCATCGGCAACACCGTGTTTTTTTCAGAGCCCCAGGTTGACCCAGGACTCAATTACATCAACAAGTTTTCACAGCTGTATGCGAACTCAAGTTTAAAGAACCTCGCAGACCCGGCGGTGCAACAGGAACTTTCCCAGATTGACGCGCTGCTCAAGGAAGCCGAGCAGAATCTCAACACCGATCGCAAGCTCGCGGAGAGCATACATAAGGCGAACAACGTCTTGCTTGCCATGTTGTTCCGTCTCGGCGATCCTCTCGGCAAACCCGACCAACCTTTGCCCGAGTTCATGGCAAAGAACCAGCTTTTCAAGGTCGAGGATAACCTCTCCGCGGCATCCAACGGCCTGCTTCCTTACCCCACGATGGAGGTACTTATACCGCTCGCCGAATTCGGTAAAAATGCGGTGGGCATGGGGCATTTGAACGCCAATCCGGACGTGGACGGTGGTATCCGAACTGAGTCGCTGGTGCTGCGCTATTACGACCAGTATTTCCCATCCCTGTCGCTGATGCTGGCCGCGAAAAGTCTCAACCTCCAGCCGAGCGACATCGTGGTACGACTGGGCGAAGGCGTCAAACTCGGCAATCTAATAATCTCCACCGATTCCTATTTACAGATGTACATCTATTTTTACAAAGACCGTGATAATCGGCCGGCCTTTCAGGTGGATTCGTATTATGATGTTTACGCCGGCAAAATTCCCGCTGACAAATATCGCGACAAAATCGTGCTGATTGGCGCCACTGGCGCCGGCATCGGCGCGGTGCAAGTTACGCCTATCTCACCGGCGATGGCGCCGGTGCTGACGCTCGCGCATTCGGTCTCGAGCATCCTCAAGGAAGATTTCTTTGTCGTGCCGACCTGGGCTCCCTGGGTGGAGAAGCTGGTGTTCCTGGTGATCGCGCTCTATCTAATCTTGCTGCTTCCCAGGCTTAAGGCAGGAATGGGGGCAATCATTACCTTAGCCTTGTTTGCTGTTTTGCTCGGTACGCATTTCGCGTTGATGGTCGGCAAGACGACATGGCTGCAGCTGATGCTGCCGGCGACGTTGCTTTTGGTTGGCCATTTGCTGCTTACCACCAAACGCTTCCTGGTGACCGAAAGGGGCAAGGAGAAATCCGAAGCGGAAACGGCGGAGTCGAACCGCATGCTGGGGCTGGCGTTTCAGGGGCAGGGCCAGCTTGACATTGCTTTCGACAAGTTCCGCAAACTCCCCAGGGACGACAGTATCATGGACCTGCTGTATAACCTGGCGCTGGATTTCGAGCGCAAGCGCCAGTTCAATAAATCCGAATCAGTGTTTCGCTACATGGCCGAGTACAATCCCAAGTTCCGCGACCTGGAGCAGAAATTGTCGCGCGCCAAGGCGATTTCAGAAACCGTGATTTTGGGAGGCGCAGGCAGCAGGACCGACACCAGCACCATGATCCTGGAAGGCGGGGGTGTGGAAAAACCGATGCTCGGCCGCTATCAAGTGGAAAAAGAGCTGGGCAAGGGCGCGATGGGCGTGGTGTATTTGGGCAAGGACCCCAAAATCAGCCGCGTGGTAGCGATCAAAACCATAGCACTTTCCCAGGAGTTTGATGCCGGCGAGTTGGAAGACGTGAAAACGCGTTTCTTCCGCGAGGCCGAGACAGCCGGGCGCCTCAATCATCCCAATATTGTGACCATTTTCGACGCGGGGGAAGAGCACGATCTGGCGTACATCGCTATGGAGTTTTTAAAAGGCCAGGATCTGGTGTCTTATACCAAGTCGGACAACTTGCTTCCGTTTCTAAAGGTGATGAGCATCGTCGCCCGGGTTGCCGATGCTCTGGCTTATGCGCACACTCAGAACGTAGTTCACCGCGACATCAAGCCGGCGAACGTGATGTACGAGCCGGGGAGCGACATGCTCAAGGTGACCGACTTCGGCATTGCGCGTATTACCGACTCCAGCAAAACCAAGACCGGCATGGTGCTCGGCACGCCTGCATACATGTCCCCGGAGCAATTAGGCGGCAAAAAGATAGACGGCCGTTCGGATCTGTTCTCGCTGGGGGTAAGCCTTTACCAGTTGACGTGTGGGAAATTGCCGTTTGAGGGCGATTCCGTCGCGCAACTCATGTTCAAGATCACCAACGAGCCACCTACCGATATACTGAGCATCAATCCGGAATTGCCGGAGTGTGTGGTCGCCATCATCAACAAGGCTCTGGCCAAGCAAGTCGAGGAACGCTATCAAACAGGCGCGGAAATGGCGCAAGCGCTCAGGCAATGCATGGCAAGCCAGGAAATGGTGGATATCAGCGTTTGAAAGGGGCTCATGGACCTGAGCAACGCTCTGGAAGTTGCTACTGCCACCGATCCGGGCATGGTGCGCTCGCATAACGAGGACAGTATCGCGGCGGATGCCGCAAGCGGATTTGTTATCCTCGCCGATGGCATGGGCGGGTATAATGCCGGTGAAGTGGCGAGCGGGATTGCCGCTGCCTTGCTTGGCACTAACTTGAAACAGGTCCTGACGAGCGCTGAGCCGGGCGGGATTGAGCGGCAGAGCGGTGAACCGCTGGCAGTGAAAATACTCAGGGAGCAGATCGCGGGCGCCAATGCTTCGATTTACCAGGCAGCGATAAGCCAACCGCAATATGCCGGCATGGGCACCACCTTGGTGGTCGGGTTGTTTTATGATAACCGCTTGAGTGTAGCGCACATCGGCGACTCGCGTTTGTACCGCTTGCGCCAGGACGAATTTAAGCAGATTACCCGGGATCATTCGCTGTTGCAGGAACAAATTGACTCCGGCATGATTAGCGAACAGATGGCGAAGCTCTCCCACAACAAGAATCTGGTGACGCGCGCCTTGGGAATAGATCCCGAAGTCGAGCCCGAAATTCACACCCATGAGGTGGAGGCGGGCGATATCTACTTGTTGTGTTCGGACGGGTTGAGCGATATGGTGGAGGACGGCGAAATTAGTCTTACACTGTCGAGCCTGCAAGCCAATGTGCAGCTCGCATCACAGCAGCTGGTGCAAATGGCCAACGATAATGGCGGGCGCGACAACGTGTCGGTGATTCTGGTTCGGGTATTGCGCGATTTTCCTGCTAGAACGGACTGGATAAGCCGGTTATTATCATGGTTCAGGCAAACGACGGTGTGAGGAACTTATGGCGAAGTTGATTCTCAGCATGGACAACCTGGTGTTGAAGGAGATTACCCTCAACAAGGAGCGCACCACGATTGGCCGCAAGCCGGGCAACGACATCCAAATAGACAATCTCGCGGTGAGCGGCGAGCATGCGGTCATCGTCACGATACTTAACGATTCGTTCCTGGAAGACCTGGGCAGTACCAACGGCACCCTGGTGAACGGCAACATGGTGAAAAAGCATTTCCTGCAAAACAATGACATGATTGAGCTCGGCAAATACAAGCTCAAATACGTCAATGAACAGCCAAGCCAGGGCACTGGCGGCGATTTTGAAAAGACCGTGGTGATACGCCCCAAGCCCACGCCCAAGGCGGCGGAGGGGGCGCCGCAGAATTTACAGGCTACTCAGCCGATGCGAGCGCAACCGCCGGACACCATTTCCGGCCCGGCATTTCCGGCTAAACCAGCTGCAGAGCCGAAGTTCGGTGAGCCTAAACCGGTGGCAGCTGAAGCCAAACCGATAGCCGAAGCGAAACCTGCGATCGAAGCGAAACCGGCGGCCGAAGCGAGACCTACGGCTGAAGCGAAACCTGCTGCTGAAACGAAACCGATAGCCGAAACGAAACCAGTGGCTGAAGTGAAACCGGCGGCCGAAGCGAGACCTACGGCTGAAGCGAAACCGGCAGCAGAAGCCAAGCCCAAGTCTGCTGAGCCTAAACCCGTTGCGGCAACAACAGAGCCCAAACCCGCTCCTGTGTCCGGCGCCAAACCCAGCGTGCTTGCCGCGATCCAGATACTCACCGGCCCGAGTGCGGGCAAGGAACTGAACTTGACCAAGAGCCTCACCACCCTGGGCAAACCAGGCGTGCAGGTCGCGGTAATTACACGCCGACCGCAAGGCTACTTCATCACCCATGTTGAAGGCGCGACTTTCCCGCTACTGAACGGCAAAACTCTCGATGCCCAGGCGCACTCCTTGAACGATCACGACATCGTCGAGCTGGGGGGAATCAAAATGGAATTCTTCTATAAAGTTGCGTGAACTGCGGCAAGCTGAAAAGAGAGGAACCGACAAGCGCAGTGCAGCAGGAATTACTGCCGCGCCAAAAAAACATGCTGCAGCGGAAACCCGCTCTTATGTGCAGCCTGGCTCCCGGGTTTTGCGTCAAGTGCTCAGTTGTGCCGCTTTCCCTCGCATCCATAATTTTCCGTTTCTTCTAGCCCGCGGTACGCAGACCTCCATTTCCTTGTGCCGAAAGGAGGGGGCCGCTTGTTGGATCTGAAAAAGCACTCGTTGCGCATCGTCTTGGGGTTGGCAATTACGCTGGTGTTTCTCGGACATGCGGCGAAGATTTACGAGTTCACCTTTTTCCACCAGTTGGATGCAATCATCTATGACGCACGGCTGCGGCTTACAATGCCGCGCACTGTGGACGATCGCATCGTGGTCGTGGACATAGATGAAAAAAGCCTGGCCGAGGAGGGCCGCTGGCCGTGGCGCCGCGACCGCCTGGCGCTGATGGTGGACAAGTTGTTTGACCATTATGGCGTAGCGGTGGCGGGTTTTGACGTGGTGTTCGCGGAGAAAGACGAGAGTTCAGGCATCGCGGTTTTAGAGGATTTGTCGCAGAAGCAGTTCAGGGACAATCCGCAGTTTCAAAATGCGCTCGCGCAAGTGCGGCCGCAGCTCGAATACGACAAAATATTCGCCGCGAGCCTGAAAAAGCACCCGGTGATACTCGGTTACTACTTTTCAAACGATGAAATTGCCGGGAAATATGCAGCGGTAAATACACTGCCGCAGCCGGTGTTGTCTGCGGGCACGTTCGCCGGCAAGAAGATAGATTTTATTTCATGGAACGGCTACGGTGCCAATCTCTCTGAACTCCAGCAGGCTGCGGCCGGCGCCGGGCATTTCAATCCGCTCACTGATTTCGACGGTGTGTCACGGCGCGTGCCTATGCTCGCCGAATACAAGGGCGCCTACTACGAACCCCTGTCGCTCGCCCTCATGCGTACTTTGCTCGGTTTTCCCAAGGTTGAACCGGACTATCCTGCTCAACAGGTTTGGACCCATGGCTATTCCGGTCTCGAGAGGCTGAAAGTAGGCCCCATCCACATTCCGGTGGATCAAAACGTTTCGGCGCTGATTCCCTATCGCGGCGCGCAGGGGAGCTTTAAGTACATTTCGGCCACTGATGTGCTGAATGAACGGCTCAATCCCAGCGCGCTCAAGAATAAGATTGTGCTGGTCGGCACCACAGCACCCGGCCTCAAGGATTTGCGCTCCACGCCGGTCGGCGTGGCTTATCCCGGAGTGGAAATTCACGCCAATCTGATTGCCGGCATGCTCGATGGCAATATCAAGCAAAAGCCGCCTTATGTACTGGGCGCAGAAGTGGTGCTGCTATTCTTCACCGGAGTGGTGCTGACACTGTTGATGCCTCTGCTGAATCCGATAATGGCGACACTTTTTACTGTGATCGTCTTGCTGCTTGTGCTCACCACTAACATCATGGTCTGGCAGTACGGCAACCTGGTGCTGCCGTTGGCAAGCGGGTTGTTGCTGATCCTCGCGCTGTTCGCCCTCAACATGTCTTACGGCTACTTCACAGAATCGCGTATCAAGCGACAGTTCACCGAACTGTTCGGACAATATGTCCCGCCGGAACTGGTGGACAAAATGAGCGAGGATCCGGAGCGCTACAGCATGCAAGGCAACAGTCAGGAATTGACGGTGTTGTTTTCCGATGTGCGCAACTTTACCTCGATTTCCGAAGGCTTGGAGCCAAAAGAGCTGACTGCGTTCATCAACGAGTATCTTACCGCGATGACCCGTGTCATCCGCTCGCACCACGGCACGCTGGACAAATATATCGGGGATGCCATCATGACGTTCTGGGGTGCACCGGTGAACGATCCGGACCACCCGCGCAATGGGGTGATCAGCGCCCTGGAAATGCAAACTACCGCGCAGCAATTGCGCGAGCAATTCAAGCTTCGCGGCTGGCCTGAAATCAGGATAGGTGTTGGCATCAATACCGGCGTCATGGTGGTGGGCGACATGGGTTCAGCGGTGCGCAAGGCGTACACAGTAATGGGCGACTCGGTCAACCTGGCCTCGCGGCTGGAGGGGCTGTGCAAGGAATACGGTGTGGGCATCATCTTGAGCGAAATGACCAAGAATGCGGTCTCGGGCATTGTGTACCGGGAACTCGACCGAGTGAGGGTAAAGGGCAAGGACGAGCCGGTGCGAATTTACGAACCGCTCGGGTTTGAAGGGCAGGTAGACAAGGCAATGTTGGATGAATTAAAGCTGTTCCAGCGGGCGCTGAAACTTTATAGGACGCAGAACTGGGACATGGCGGAGCTGCAACTCATCAATTTGCAGAAAATGGCGCCGGCCGTCCAGTTGTATCGGCTGTTTCTAGATCGCATCAAACAATTTCGCGCCAATTCTCCGCAGGCGGATTGGGACGGCGTTTGGGTGTTTGAAAGCAAATGATGGAACCTCTAATAATCAACTTGCGCACGTGCGCCCCGGACTCGGACTCGCGCGAGCGTGGAGCGGGAAGGGGCGCAATCTGCCGCAAGGAACACCGTGAAACGGAGCGCTTCCTCGCTCGCAGCGCGCTGCGCGTGCGGCTCAATTAGAGGTTCCTAAAGTGGATTAGTTGGCTTGGCAAGGCTAAAATTAGCGGAAACCAACTTTGCGTGGTGCGGGAACGAAATAGGCTACCCATGAAGGTCAGGATACTTGGATGCAGTGGTGGAATCGGCGGGCAGTTGCGCACCACCTCTATGCTCCTGGATAATGATATTTTGATTGACGCCGGCACAGGGGTGGGTAATCTCAGCTTTAACCAGCTCACGCGGATCAATCATGTATTCGTTACGCATTCGCATCTTGACCATGTCAGCCATATACCCTTTTTGGTGGATACCGTGGGATGGATGCGCAACAAGCCGATCACCGTGCACGCGACGCTGGAAATCCTGAAGCAGCACAACCAGTTTTTTGTCTTTTAGGCGGGCAAAGCGCCGCGAAAAAATGAGGTTTGAGCCATGAGTACAGTATTTCAAGCACAGCCGATAACGAGGGATGTTCTCACCGAGAAACTGAATTTCACTCGAAAACTGCAGGCGGTCACCAATAAGATTCACGCCGCTTACAATATTGATGAAATCATGCTGGAGGTGAGCCAGGACATTTGCTCCCTGTTCAATGCAGACCGTCTCACCATTTACACGTTGGCTGAAGACAAAACTTCGATTATCTCCAAGGTGAAAACGGGGCTCAATTCGTTCAGGGATTTAAAACTGCCGATTAATGAACAAAGCATAGCCGGTTTCGCGGCGTTGAACAAGAAACCCGTCAACATCGCGGATGTTTACGACGACAATGAATTGAAAGCGCTCAGCCCGCAATTGAGTTTCCTCAAGGAAGTGGACAAGCGCACGGGTTACAGAACCAAACAGATGCTGGTGGCGCCGGTATTGGATGCGGGCAGCAACGATCTCATCGGCGTGGTGCAGATCATCAACAATAAGGGGGGCGTGCCGTTTACTTCGGTGATGGAAGAGGGTGTGACATTTATTTGCGAGACGCTTGCCATTGCCCTCAAGCAGCGCCAGCAGCCGCAACATATGGTACGTACCAAGTACGATTACTTGGTCGCGGATGCCGTGATTTCAGCGGAAGAATTCGAACTCGCAACTCGTTCAGCGCGCAGGAAGAACATAGATATTGAAGACGCGTTGTTTGACGAATTCCAGGTCAAGCTCCCTTCGCTGGGGCAATCGTTGTCGAAGTTCTTTCAGGTACCATATGAGCCGTTTCGCGCCGACCGGATAAAGCCTCTGGATTTGCTGAAAAACCTGAAGCGCGATTTTGTCCAGAGCAGCCTGTGGGTGCCAATCGAGGAAAACAAGGATGGTGTGACGATTCTCACCACCGATCCTGAGCGGATCAAAGGCTCGCGGGTGGCAAATAACGTGTACCCCAAGCACAAACTGGTCTACAAGGTATGTACCAACCGCGAGTTTATCAGCACGCTGGATTTGTTTTTTGGAGCTGGCGGGATGGATGCCGCGTCAGTGGGCGAACTCCTGTCGGGAATGGACGAGGAAATGGAGGGAGAAGGCGCTGGCGAGGACGATGTTTCTGCGGCTGCGGACAACGAACTGGTCAAGCTGGTCAACAAAATTATCGTGGAAGCTTACCACCAGGGCGCATCGGACATTCACATCGAGCCCTATCCCGGGAAAGCAAAGACTGAAATCCGTTTCCGCAAGGACGGCACGCTGGTGCCATACATTGAAGTTCCGGCGAGTTACCGTAATGCCTTGGTGACGCGAATCAAGATCATGTGCGATCTCGACATCTCGGAAAAAAGAAAACCCCAGGACGGCAAGATCAAATTCAGGAAATTCGGTCCGCTGGATATTGAACTGCGGGTAGCCACCATACCCTCGCAGGGTGGGATGGAAGACGTAGTGATGCGTATTCTTGGGGCCGGCGAGCCGATCCCGTTGGAGAAGCTGGGTTTAAGCGCACGCAACCTGAACACGCTGAAAGAGGTGATCGGCAAGCCTTACGGGCTGTTCTTTGCGTGTGGCCCGACGGGTTCAGGTAAAACCACCACCCTGCACTCGGTGCTGGGCTATATCAACACCCCGGAAAC
>DATMDB010000253.1:0-3074 GCA_035558075.1 Burkholderiales bacterium | reverse complement strand
GCGCAGCCTCAGGCATGCCGGTCATGCCCACCATATCAGCGCCGTCCCGCTCAAGACGGCTTATTTCCGCCGCGCTTTCCAGGCGTGGGCCCTGAGTGGCGCCATATGCCCCACCTGCCACCACTTTTTGGCCGGCTTTTTGCGCAGCGTTTATAAAGCGCTGGCGCAGCTCTTCGCAATACGGCCACGTAAAATCGATGTGCGTGACCGGCTTTTCCGGGCCATCGAAAAAAGTGGATTTGCGCCCGTGAGTGTAATCGATAATTTGATCGGGGATGGCAATAGTGCCCGGAGTGAGATCGGCGCGTATGCCGCCTACCGAGGCTACCGATACCACGTGCGTGGCGTGTTGCGAATGCAGCGCCCAGATATTGGCGCGGTAATTCACCTGGTGTGGCGGAATGGTATGGCCATAACCGTGGCGCGCCAGGAAAATCACGTCGCGGCCGTGGAGCTTGCCGAAAGTCAATGCACCCGAAGGCTCTCCGTAAGGGGTGCGGATTACCTTGTGGTGCGACATCTCCAGGTTGGCCAGCTTGGTGAGGCCGGTGCCGCCGATAATTGCCAGCATGCTGTTTAAGTTCCCCAAGTTTAGCGAAACCCGCTTATTTTAGCGCATAGATCGCCGGCAAATTGCGCCATGCGCCGTACACATCCATGCCGTAACCGAAAACATAGCGGTTGGGCACGGTTACGCCCACAAAATCCGCCCGTACGGGTTTGGGTTTGCCGATGTCTTTATCCACAAGCACCGCGCTGAAGAAAGATTTGGCGCCAGCGCTTAAAACCCGCTCGCGAATCGCGGCAAGCGTCTGCCCTTCATCGAGAATATCATCCAGCATTAAAACCGTCCTTCCTTTTACGTTTTCCCGTGGGGCGATTTTCCAGTTTATTTTTCCGCCGTTCGTTTCGTCGTCGTAGCGCGATACGTGGATATAGTCAAAATCCAACGGAAAATTGAGGAGCGGCAGCAGATGCCCGGTAAACACCACCGCCCCATTCATCACACTTAATACCAAAGGCTGTTTATCAGAGAGCTTTCCGGTGATTTCCATGGCCACACGTTTTACCGCTTCAGACACAACAACGGCGGAACATACTTGTTCCGCCGTATCGAGAATGTGCCGGGCTTTTTCGTAGGTGAGCTTCAATCTTAAATTGAGAACCGTAGATAAGCCAGCAGATTATACCCGGCCTGGTTTGGGCCGGCGACAGCCCAGCGAGAAAAGGTATGCGCTGAATTCTTTTCCCACTTCCGGATGTTTCGCAGCAAACGCCATAGTCGCCTTGAGGTAACCCAGCTTGGAGCCACAGTCATAGCGCGTGCCGTCGAACTCAAACGCAAGCGCTTTTTCTTCTTTTAGCAAAGAGGCAATTCCATCGGTAAGCTGAATTTCTCCCCCAGCGCCAGGTTTTACTTTGCGCAGATGGTGAAAAATCCGTGGTGTCAGAATGTACCGTCCAACCACCCCGAGACTCGAAGGTGCGTCATTGGGCTTGGGCTTTTCCACAATGCCGGTTATGACGTGAAGTTTTGGCGCGAGCACCCTGCTTTTAACGATGCCGTATTGCGAGGAATCCTTTCGCGCAATTCTTTGCACGCCCAATACTGAACACTGGCGCGCGCGGTAGATTTTCATCATCTGCTTGGTTGCCGATGGATTGGCATCTATCAAATCATCCGCCAGAATTACAGCAAAGGGCTCATCGCCAATGACGTTGGCTGCGCACAGTACGGCATGCCCCAGACCGAGCGCCCGCGGCTGCCGCATATAAATGCAGCTTGCCTGTTTCGGAATGATGTCCTGCACTGATTTGAGCAATTCCCGTTTGCCTTTGGCCTGAAGATCTGCCTCGATTTCAGCAGCCTTGTCAAAATGGTCCTCTATGGCGCGCTTGCCGCGGCCGGTAATGAACACCAGTTCGGTAATACCGGCTTGCACAGCTTCCTCCACAGCATATTGGATTAAAGGCTTATCCACCACTGGCATCATTTCCTTGGGACTGGCCTTGGTCGCAGGCAGGAAACGGGTACCCATTCCAGCAACAGGAAATACCGCTTTGCGGATTTGATTCACTTTTTCCACTTTAAATTCAAACTCAGCTTTTGAGAAGTTTGAGCAGGCCTGCTTCGTCGATAACCTTCACGTCCAGCTGCTGCGCTTTGGCTAACTTGCTGCCAGGATCCACGCCGGCAACCACATAATCGGTTTTAGCCGACACACTGCTCGTCACTTTGCCTCCAAGCGCCTCGATCTTGTACTTTGCTTCCTCACGAGTGAGGTGCGGGAACGTCCCGGTCAACACAAAAGTTTTACCGCTGATTGCGCTTGCCGAAGCAAGCTGCAAGCTTTTGCCTTCCTGCCAGCTAACACCGCAGGCGCGCAGCCGTTCGATTACCTCACGGTTATGCGGCTCCGAAAAAAACCGGACCATGCTTTGCGCCACTACCGGGCCTACGTCAGGGACTTGCTGCAACTTGTCCTCGTTTGCCTGCATCAATTTGTCGAAACTGCCGAAATACCGTGCCAAGTCTTTGGCGGTTGCTTCGCCGACATTGCGGATGCCCAACGCGTAAATAAATCGCGGCAAGGTCGTGCGTTTGCTTTTCTCGATTGCTGCAACCACGTTGGCAGCAGATTTTTCCGCCATTCTTTCCAAGTTGGAGAGCGCAGCCGTATCCAATCCGTAAAGATCAGCAGGGGTACGGATGATCGCATTATCCACCAGTTGATCGACGAGTTTTTCCCCAAGCCCTTCAATATCCATGGCACGCCTTGAGGCGAAGTGTAACAGGGACTGTTTGCGCTGGGCGCTGCAATACAGGCCGGCAATGCAGCGCGCGGCCGCTTCGTCTTCAAAACGTACAACTCTCGAGCCGCACACCGGGCATTTCTCCGGCATTACGAATTTGCGAGTCGTTGCTGGACGCCGATCCCTCACTACCGAAACGATTTCGGGTATCACGTCTCCAGCACGTCTTACAATCACGGTGTCGCCAATCCGGATATCCTTGCGCCTGATTTCATCTTCGTTATGCAAAGTGGCATGAGACACGGTGACGCCGCCTACAA
>DATMDB010000252.1:0-2854 GCA_035558075.1 Burkholderiales bacterium | reverse complement strand
ACCCGCAATTGCTGCGCCTGGCCGGCATCGAAAAATCCGCGCTTTTCCAGCTGCGCGACCAGATTCAGCACCTGTTCCCAGTTTTTCGTTCGCTGCTGCGCCTCGAGTTCCAGGCGCAGCGCCGCAACATGCTTTTTCGGATCGCTTTCACGCAAAGCCTTCAGCACCGTGAGCACCTCGTGGTAGCGATGCTGGTCGAGCAGCAGTTCGGCCTGCGTCATCAGGCGTGCCGCTTTTTCTTCCGGTGCCTGCGTTTCCACCTTATCAAGGTAGGTATCGCGCTTGTCAAAATCTTTTAACTCATGCGCGGAGCGCGCAGCCACAAGCGCGGAGAGCCCCGGTGATTCACCCATTTCCAGGGCCGTGGCAGCAGCTTTTTCCGCCTTGCCGTAACGTCCTTCAAAGAACATCCGCAATCCCTCAAGCAGGCTGTTGCGCGCCTTTTCGCGGCGGCTGCGCTCGCGGTACTCGCGCACCTGCGTCGGCAGGCGCAGCACGCGCACCAACAGCCGAACCAATACATAGGCGATAAAAAACCCGCCCAACAGCAGCAGCACCGCCAACTTGAGCGAGATTTCGATGCGGTCAGTGGAATAGACCAAAAGCACGTAGCCGTTGTCGAACCCGATCATAAGGGCCAAAGCTACCGCCAGGGCAAAAATCGCCACGGTCCAGAAGAAGAACTTCATTTTGCCGCCTTCTCGCGAGCGAGCTTGAAGTTGCGCACCGCTTCCAGGCTCGACGAGATGTCGGGAAGCTCGATGCTGATGCGGCTTTCCTGCAACTGGCGCAAGCTGGCCAGCGAGACCTTGGTCACTTCGGCGCTGTTGTCGTAATAGCGGGTGAGCCATTCCTGGGCGGCGCTAAGGTCGGATTTGAAACTGGTCTCGTCATGCAACAGCAATGCGAGCCGCGCGCTTAACAAGCGCAGCTTGAGATTTTCACGCAGGAAAAACAATTGATCCGGCGCAAGCAAAGGGACCTCGCGCTCCGCGGTGTTTTGAATACGCACCAGCTGCTTGATGTCCTGCCACGCTTCGCGCGCCAGTCTCAGCCACGCGCTTGGCGCAGCCTCTTCGGCAGCAGCAGTGTTGTCCGCGGGCGGGCGGACCTCCATCGCCAGCGGCAGGCTGTCTACCCTGGTTATCAGGTTATCCAGTAGCACGCTGATCGCCACCGTATCCACATACGGCACCGCCTTGAGGCGCTCGATGTCCTTGTTGACGGTCTTGCGCAGCGGAATGAGCTGCGGGCGGTCGATGCGCTGCAAGCGCGCATCCGCGGTCTGCAGTGCAATCAGCGCAGCCTTGACGTTGCCCGCCAGTTGCAGTTGCTGGCTAGCGGCGTTGAGCATCTGCTCCACTTCCGCCAGCGCCCACTCGTCGCGGTTTCGGGAAAGTTCCTGATACAAGGTTTGCAGCGCTAACTGCTGGCTTTGTGATTCCGCGAGCTTGTTTTCAAGCACACCGAGTTTCACTTGCGCTTCGCGCACCGTCTCCTGCGTGTCCTTGACGATGGCGTGGTATTCCCTGACCGTGTTGTCGGCTTCAGCCAGGCGCTTGCCGAGTTCCTGCTGCAAAGCGCTGAACTGGCTGCGGGTATCAAACCACTGCCACGCCAGTAAAACCGCCACGGCCAGCGCGATCAAAAGCGCCAGGTTGAACCGCTTCTCCGGCTTGGCGGGTGCGCCGGGTGTCTCAACTTGCGATTTGTCCGTCATGGCTGACTATCCTGCTTTTGCCCCAAACCAATCAATCAAACCTTTGACCAGGCCCGCGTCTCCACCTGCAGTCACCACCGCATTGGCCAGCCCCAGCTCGCGCGCCGCCTCGGCGATGCGATGGTGCGGCACAAACAGCGGGGTTTTTTTGAGCAGTTCCCGCCCCTTTTCACCCATCATCTCGTACAAATTGCGGAGTCCTTCGCTGCTGGTCGCCGTAATGGCGTGCAATTTTTTCTCCGCCCACAGTCGCTCAAGCGGCGCCGGATCGGCATCGGGTTTTGCGCGCCGGTAACATTCCACCTGTTCGACGCGCGCGCCGCTCTTGGCCAGCATCTCGCCAAGCAATTCGCGCCCGCCCTGACCGCGGAAAATCACGATGCGCTTGCCCGCCACATCGCGCAACTCCGGAAGTTCGAGCAGTGCTTCGCTGTCGAAGCGCGCAGCCGGGTAAATCACTTCCTTCACGCCGAAACGCTGCAATGCTTTGCGACTGCCTGAGCCGATCGCTGCGAACTTGAGCGTATCCGGCAAACTGCGGCGCGCGACAATCTCGCTCATCGCCTTCTCCGCAGCGTTGGCGCTAATGAAAATCGCCAGGTCGAATTGCCCGAGGCGGCCGATCAATTGTTGGAGCGGGCGCGGGTCATCAGCCTCGAGGATTTCCAGCGCCGGAAACAGGATAGCGCAGCCTCCCTCGGCCCGGATTAAATCGGCAAGTTCCTTGGCCTGCTTCTGCGGACGCGTCACCACGATATTGCAGCCGCTCAACGCGCGCTTTCGCGCCGCAGAAGAAACCTTGGGTCTGGTTTCCATCACGCGCCTTGCGACTCCAGCTGGGCGAGTATCTTGCCTGCGCCTTTGGCTTTCAACCCTCTTGCCAATGCTTCACCTAATGCCTCTGCCTTTTCCGCGTTGCCTCGCGCTTCGGCGCTCACCAAGCGGCTGCCGTCCGGCGTCGCAACAAAGCCGCGCAAACGTATCTCATCGCCTTGCATCTGTGCATAGCCGCCCAGCGGCACCTGGCAACTGCCTCCCAGCGCGCGGCTCATGGCGCGCTCCGCCGTAACGCAAAGCGCGGTCTCGCGGTGGTTCAACGGCTGCAAAAGTTGCAACAGGTCGTCACGCTTGCTT
>DATMDB010000251.1:0-3094 GCA_035558075.1 Burkholderiales bacterium | reverse complement strand
CTCGTCAAACTCGACGAGCCGTTTACCAACCTGCTCACACAGGGCATGGTGCTTAACGAAATTTTCTTCCGCAAATCGGCAAACGGCCGAATCACCTATTACAATCCCGCCGACGTGGAAATCAGCGTGGACGACAAAGGCCAGCGCACCGGCGCGAAACTGAAGACCGACGGGAAGCCGGTGGAATCCGGCGGCATGGGAACCATGTCGAAATCGAAGAACAACGGCGTTGACCCGCAGGCGCTGATCGAGGAATACGGCGCCGACACCGCGCGGCTATTTGTCATGTTTGCGTCCCCACCAGAACAAACACTGGAGTGGTCGGATACCGGCGTTGAAGGCGCTAGTCGGTTTCTTCGGAGGCTTTGGTCATTTGCTGCGGGGCGCGGAAAGACCGCAATAGATCATGTCTCAATTGATAGAGTCATCCCGGTTATGGATTGGTATTCGCAGGCGCCTGCGATACGCGAATTTCGCAGGGGAATCCACCTTGCATTGAAGCAAGCGTCCTACGACTACCAACGAATGCAGTACAACACGGTCGTATCCGCCTGTATGAAGATGCTCAATCTACTTGAAGGCTTTTCCGGAGGACCAGGAGTCGTCAGCGTAAATGCCGTAGACCAGGCCATTTTCGAAGCGTTGGGTATCTTGTTGCGCGTGCTCTATCCAGTGACGCCTCACATCACCTCTGCGCTGTGGAAAGAGCTTGGTTATGCTGCGCAGTATAACGATCTGCTCGATGCGCCCTGGCCCGCAGTCGACGAGACCGCTCTGGAGCAGGACGAGATTGAGCTCGTGCTGCAAGTCAACGGCAAACTGCGCGGCAATATGCGGGTGCCGCGCGCGGCAACGCGCGAGTTCATCGAAAAAATGGCGCTGACCCACCCCAGCGTGCAAAAATACGCGAGTGGTCAACCCATCAAGAAAGTGGTGGTTGTGCCCGGGCGGCTGGTCAACGTGGTGGTGTGACGATGGTTAGCTCAGTTAAAAAATATCTGCTCGCGGCGTTTTGTCTCGCAGTCACGGCGTGCGGCTTCCATTTGCGCGGCCAGGCGACCTTTCCTTTCGAAAGTTTGTACATCAACGCCGCCGATACTTCTGGCTTTGCCACGGAGCTTAAGCGCGCGGTGCGCGCCGGAAGCAACACTCGCTTAAGCGATAATCCCAAGGATGCCCAAGCCATCCTGCAAGTAGTGAATGAAGTGAGAGAAAAACTAATCTTGAGCCTAAGTGGTGGTGGCACCGTGCGGGAATTCGAGTTGCGGCTGCACATCACCTTCCGCCTGCAGGACAATAAGGGCCAGGACTGGATACCGCAAACCGAAATGGTTCTGAAACGCGACTTCTCGTACAACGACACACAGGTGCTGGCGAAAGACTCGGAAGAAGCGCTGTTGTACAAAGACATGCAAAGCGACGCCGTGCAGCAAGTGATGAGGCGCTTGAGCGCGGTTAAAGTACTCTCCTAGAACCTATCTCATCAATGGTCACATGCGTATAGACACCGGACAACTCCAGCAGCACTTACAGCGCGGACAGAAATCCCTCTACACGGTTTACGGCGATGAACCGCTGCTGGCACTGGAGGCCGCGGACCTGATACGCGCGGCGGCAAGGCAGGCGGGCTTTGCCGAGCGTGAAATCTTCACCGGCGAAGCCGGATTTGACTGGCAGCGCCTTGCGACGAGCAGCAGAAGCCTGTCGCTGTTTGCCGGTAAAAAATTGATTGATCTGCGCGTCCCATCCGGAAAACCCGGAAATGAGGGCGCGCAGGCGATTGAGGATTTTTGCTCTGCAACGGGGCCCGATCTTATGGGATTGGTGGTGCTGCCAAAGCTCGACCGGCAATCATTTAACTCAAAATGGTTTGGGGCGCTGGCAAGTCACGGCGTGATAATAAGCGCCAAACCAGTGGAACGGGCGCTGTTGCCGCTGTGGATTGCGGAGCGTCTTGCGCTACAGGACCAGAGCGCCGATGCCGATACCTTGCAGTTTATCGCCGATCGTGTCGAGGGCAATCTGCTCGCCGCACATCAGGAAGTGCAAAAGCTTGCGCTGCTGTTTCCGCCTGGAAAACTGGGCTTCGAGCAGGTCAAAGAGGCCGTGCTGGAAGTCGCGCGCTACGATGTATTTAGACTCAGCGAAGCGATGCTTATGGCAGACGCGGTGCGTGTCACGCGCATTCTCGAGGGTTTGCGCGGCGAGGGAGTGGCGCCGCCGCTCATCCTGTGGGCGGTAAGCGAGGACATCCGCACATTGCTTAAAATCGTGAGCGGCCTGGAACAAGGCAAGGCCTTGCCGCAGTTGTTACGCGAAGTGCGCGTCTGGGGCGCGCGCCAGGAACTCATGCAGCACGCCGCAACGCGTTCGCGCAAGAGCGTGCTGGAAGATGCGCTTTTGCACGCAGCGCGGCTTGACCGCATGATCAAAGGCCTGGCTCGCGGCAACATCTGGGACGAGTTCCTGCAACTGGGATTGCGTTTCTGTTCCAGCCCGGTCGGCGCTACAATATACTGATATGGAAATACTCGACATTAAAGTCTATATGCTGGGCATTGGGCGCGAAGCGCGCGCCGTTTCCCGCCTCATGGCCCGCGCCGACACGAAATCCAAAAACAGGGCGCTCACGGCGATGGCGCGCGCGATCCGGCGCGAAGCCAAGAGCCTGCTTGCCGCAAACAGCAAGGACATGGAGTCTGCGCGCGCTAACAAGCTGGATGACGCGCTGCTCGATCGACTCACGCTTTCTGCAAAAGACATAGACAGCATGGCAGAAGGCCTGCTGCAGATTGTGCAGCTGCCCGACCCGGTGGGTGAAATCAGCGGGCTCAGCTACCGCCCTTCAGGAATCCGGGTCGGAAAAATGCGCGTGCCGCTGGGAGTTGTGGGCATTATTTATGAAGCGCGCCCCAACGTCACCGCCGATGCGGCGGGGCTTTGTCTCAAAGCCGGCAACGCGGCAATTCTGCGCGGCGGGTCGGAAGCAATGCATTCCAATCAGGCCATTGCCACCCTGGTGCGTGAAGGATTAAAAACAGCGGGCTTGCCGGAAACCGCAGTACAGGTGATTGAAACCACCGACCGCGCCGCT
>DATMDB010000250.1:0-2466 GCA_035558075.1 Burkholderiales bacterium | reverse complement strand
AGAGGAGTTTCATCCCCGCCTGTTCCGGCGTGCGGTTGGACTTGAGTTCGTTGCAGGTACGGCAGGCCGTCACTACATTGGTCCAGCGGTCACTACCGCCTCTTGAAGTCGGCGTGACATGGTCTTTGGTGAGATCGCGCGCGTGGTACTGACCGCCGCAAAACGCGCAAATATGCCGGTCGCGCCGGAATAGCGTATCACGGTTGAGCCACGGCTCGGAATCGAAATGCGCGGTGTGGACTTTGCCCCGCACTGCGATAATAGGCTTGGGCGCAATTTCCGAACGCCTCCCGGTCAGCCTGGAAATGCCTCCCCGGTACACGCACACCGGGTTCCCCAGCGACCACGTAACCAGGTTACGCGCGTAGTACAACACCGCCTCTTGCGTGTCTATCCAGCGACGCGGAAGACCAGCGACATCAAGTGTCAGCACCAACGGACTGCTCATTGGTTCCTGATTAACAATTTATCCAAAAAACCTGCAAAGTTAATAAGTATCCCATTATCCTTATAAGGCGTTTTGCCGCGCCTTGACTATTGTAACCCCCGGCCGCAATTTTCGCGAGAGGTATTGTCGAATAATTAGTTACTTAGTGCCGTGATTAAACTGCCACTTTGACCCCAGTAAGTGCCGGGAAGAAGATGATGGGGAAACTGCTTGGCGTGGGCATCAGCAAAACCCCGCCAAGGCTGTGGCGCGCGGCACGCTGATATGCTTCAATTGGTTTTTTGCTTGTCTTCCAGGATCTGGAAAAAGATTTCGTTCTGTTTGATCATACCGAGTTCCGAGCGAGCTCGCTCCTCAATCGCCCCCAGGCCCTGTTTGAGGTCGCGCACTTCGGCATCCAGTGCAGCATTCCTCGCTTGCAGCTTCTGATTAGCCAGTGTTTGCTCGCGCAACTGCCGGTCCACTTCCCAAACACTCAGCCAACTGCCCTTGCCCAGCCACAACGGGTATTGTAAAGCTGCAATGAGGACGACCAGAATCAGAGTAACGAGCTTCATTCAGCGCAACTGGTAAAAGGCGTTGCGGCCGGCATAAACCGCCGTATCGCCCAAATCCTCCTCGATCCGCAGCAACTGGTTGTACTTGGCCAGGCGGTCGGAGCGTGAAAGCGAGCCGGTCTTGATCTGCATGGCATTGGTGGCGACCGCGATATCGGCGATCGTGGTGTCCTCAGTCTCGCCGGAACGATGCGAAATAACTACGGTATAGCCGGAATGTCTGGCAAGCTCGATGGCGGCAAAGGTTTCGGTAAGCGTGCCGATCTGATTGATCTTGATGAGCACCGAATTGGCGATCTCCTGCTTGATGCCTTCGGCGAGGATTTTGGTATTGGTGACAAAAATATCGTCCCCCACCAGTTGCACGGAATTGCTCAATCGCCGGGTCAGCGTCTTCCAGCCTTCCCAGTCGGTTTCCGCCATGCCGTCTTCGATGCTCAGGATCGGATACTTGGCCACCCAGGCGGCCAGAAAATCGCTGAATTGCTTGGAGTTGAGGCTCATGCCTTCTGCGGCGAGTTCATATTTGCCGTCTTTAAAAAATCCAGAACTTGCGCAGTCCAGGCCGATCGCCACGTCAGCTCCCGGCTGATAGCCCGCCTTTTCTATCGCCCGCACAATCAATTGCAGCGCTGCTTCGTTGTTCTCGAGGTTGGGCGCAAAGCCGCCCTCGTCGCCGACGGTGGTGGGCATGCCTTTTTCGTCTATCAATTTTTTCAGCGTGTGAAACACTTCAGCGCCGTAGCGCAGCGCCTCGCGAAAGCTTTTGGCGCCAAGCGGAATCAGCATGAACTCCTGCATTTCAATATTGTTATTGGCATGCACTCCACCGTTGATCACGTTTATCAACGGCACCGGCATGTGCATCTGCCCCGAGCCGCCGAAGTAACGGTACAGCGGCAAACCGGATTCTTCCGCCGCGGCTTTGGCCACCGCCACGGAAACCGCCAGTATGGCATTCGCCCCCAGGCGCGATTTGTTTTCAGTACCATCGAGATCAATCAAGGTACGATCAATAAAGCCTTGCTCGACAGCGTCCAGCCCGATGATCGCCTCGCATATTTCGGTGTTGACGTTTTCCACCGCCTTGAGCACGCCTTTGCCGAAATAGCGCTGCTTGTCGCCATCGCGCAATTCAATTGCCTCTTTCTTTCCGGTGGATGCGCCGGACGGCACCGCGGCGCGTCCCAGCACCCCTGATTCCAGCAGAACATCCGCTTCAACGGTCGGATTTCCGCGCGAGTCCAGAATCTCCCGTGCAACCACATCTACGATGGCACTCATGATTTACCTTTTTCTTGCTTGTTCAATCTGCTTTCCCTGCATAGCCTGTTCCGCAAAACCGCGCTGTTTCACCAACTCATCCAGCGCTTTCAAGGTTTGCAACAGCTCACGCATACGTCTGAGCGGCCAGGAGTTGGGGCCGTCGGACAAGGCCTTGTCGGGGTCAGGATGGGTTTC
>DATMDB010000249.1:0-2270 GCA_035558075.1 Burkholderiales bacterium | reverse complement strand
GCCGTTTACCGCAATCGAACCCTTGCGTGCGATGTATTTGGCAAGCCCGCGCGGCGCCTTGATGGACAGCAAATAACACTCGCCCGCCCGCTCGAATTTCGCCACCCGGCCCATGCCGTCAACATGGCCGCTCACTACATGCCCATCGATGCGGTCAGATACCTGCAGCGCTTTTTCCAGGTTGACCTTGCCGCGCTCCACGAAACCTGCGGTGCAATTCAAAGTCTCCCAAGACACATCGGCGCTGAAGGAATTGTCAGAGCAGGCAATCACCGTCAGGCATATGCCATCCACGGCGATACTGTCACCCACCCTTATATCGCTTAAATCGAGGGTAGTACCAACGGTGAGGCGCAAGCCTTTACCTTGCGGCTTTGCCTCGCTGATTTCGCCCGTTGCTTCGATGACGCCGGCAAACATTATGTGATCTTTCCTGCGCGCAAATGCAAAGGCCATTGTATGCGCCGTTTGGCTTGCGGGAAACCCCACGCCTGCCGCAGTTCTTCAGCAATCAACTGCCGCGTCCGGGGCTCGGGGTAACCGGCGCACCCGCCGCACGCGTGACCAATACGGGAAAAGCTTCCTAAGCAAAGCGCGCCAGCACGCGCATATCCTGCCCTACCATGCGCAGGTCGAGGATTTTCAGTTCTCGCCGCCCGGCCAATTCCGTTAACTCGGGCAAATCAAACATGCCGCGCGCATTATCGCCAAGCAAATGCGGGGCAAGGTAAAGCAGCAACTCGTCCACCAATCCCGCTTTCAAAAGCGAACCGTTAAGCCTGAAGCCGCCCTCCACCAGGATTTCATTCACCTCGGATTTTGCAAGCGACGCCATCATCTGACTCAGCTCTACCTTGCCTTCCTGGTTTGGCAAAATAATCACCTCGGCGCCGGCATCCTTTAACCTGGAAATCCTGGTTTCATCGTTAACCGCGCAAAATATCAGGACGCCGCCGCCTTGCAGCACACGCGCCGTGGGAAGAATTTCCAGCTTGCTGTCCACTACCACGCGCAAGGGCTGCCGCGGTGTTTTCACATGCCGCACTGTAAGCTGCGGGTCGTCGTCCCTGACGGTGCCGATGCCGGTGAGGATGGCGCAGGAACGGGCGCGCCAGTGGTGCGCATCCTGCCTTGCCGGCTCGCCGGTAATCCAGCGACTTTTGCCGTTGTTAAGCGCAGTCTTGCCGTCAAGGCTTGCGGCGATTTTCATTCGTACCCACGGACGGCCACGGGTCATGCGCGAAATAAAACCGATGTTCAGTTCGCGCGCTTCGTTTTCCAGAATCCCGCATTCGGCTTGGACACCGGCCTGTTTGAGCTTTTCCAATCCGCCGCCTTTGACCAGCGGGTTGGGGTCCTGCATCGCCGCAACCACCCGCGCCACGCCGGCTTTAATCAGCGCCACAGCACAAGGGCCGGTTTTCCCATGATGGTTGCAAGGCTCCAGCGTGACATACACCGTTGCGCCGCGTGCTTTTTCTCCCGCCGCATTGAGCGCGTGGATTTCCGCATGAGGCTGACTGACGCGTTCATGCCAACCCTGCCCTATTACTTTTCCTTCGCGCACGATGATGCAACCCACGCGCGGATTCGGGCTGGTTGTGTACAAACCTTGCTCGGCAAGGCGCAAAGCTTGCGCCATGTAACGGTGATCGTCAGGGGAAAACATCACGAGGTTAAACCCGTGGTGAAATGATTCAAACGCGGCGGCGCGGCCGGCTCTTGGCGGGCTGCTGCACTTCCTTGATCGCGTCGCGGAAATCTTCTTCGTCCTGGAAACTGCGGTACACCGAGGCAAAGCGGATATACGCCACTTTGTCCATCTTGTACAACTCCTTCATCACCATTTCGCCGATGCGTCGCGACGGCACTTCACGCTCGCCCAGACTTAACAACTTTTGCACGATGCGGTCTATCGCTTCATCCACCCGCTCCGCTGCAACCGGGCGCTTGTGCAGCGCGCGCATGAAGCCGGTGTGCAAACGGCTGCGGTCGAATTCGGTGCGGTTGCCGTTCTGCTTGATAACTTGCGGCATGCGCAATTCCACGGTTTCGTAAGTAGTAAAGCGTTTCAGGCAAGAAGAACAGCGCCGGCGCCGGCGTACGCTGGTGCCTTCCCCGTTCACCCGCGAATCAACCACCTGGGTGTCTTGCGCGCTACAGAACGGGCACTTCATGATTGTAAGCGAGGAATAAGTGGTGAGGTTTGACGGGTGCGGGTAGGTATCGGTTATTTACCTCTGGCTGCTTACTTCTCGCACCTTGCTCTT
>DATMDB010000248.1:0-4257 GCA_035558075.1 Burkholderiales bacterium | reverse complement strand
CTACTGGACCGGCCTCAGGCCCTTTGAGCTTAAACAGCCATTTGTTCAGATAATTTTCGATCGCGAGCTGCATTAGACTCTGTTCCCGCGATTATGAATTTCAGGGAATCGCCACGGCGTTGATGAGGCTCTCGGCCAGATCCTGGTTGTGCGCGTGCTCGCCCGCCGAAAGCAATCGGTGGCCGACTACGCTGGGCAGTACCGTCTGCACATCTTCAGGCAGCACCTGGTTGCGTCCGTGCATCAAGGCCCAGGCGCGCGCCGCATGCAGGAGCGCCAGCCCGGCGCGCGGGCTTAAACCATGCACGTAGTGCGGCGATTGCCGGGTGCGCACGATCAGTGCTTGCAGATAATCCAGCAACGCATCCGAGGCATGCACCAACCTTACTTTCTGCTGCAATTCCAGCAACTCCGCAGCGCTCATGCACGGCGCAAGATGTGAAATCATGTCGCGCCGCTCGCCGCCTTTGAGCAGCGCGCGCTCCGCAACATTGTCCGGATAGCCCAACCGGATGCGCATCACGAAGCGGTCGAGCTGTGATTCGGGAAGTGGGAAGGTGCCGACAAACTGAGAGGGATTTTGCGTGGCGATGACGAAAAAAGGCCGAGGCAGAGGACGCGTTTCACCTTCGGTGGTGACTTGATGCTCTTCCATCGCCTCCAGGAGCGCGCTTTGCGTTTTGGGTGTGGCGCGGTTGATTTCATCGGCGAGAACTACCTGCGCGAACACCGGGCCGGGATGAAATTTAAAGGCGGCGATAGAGCGATCGAAAATCGAAACGCCCAGTATGTCCGCAGGCAGCATGTCGCTGGTGAACTGAATGCGGTGGAATTCCAGCCCGAGCGAGCGCGCCAAGGCGTGCGCCATCGTGGTTTTGCCCACCCCCGGCAAATCTTCGATAAGCAGGTGGCCGCGCGCCAGCAGGCAGGCCAGCGCCAGACGGATTTGCCGGTCCTTGCCGAGAATGACACTGCCGACCTGGGCGATGACCCGGTCAATCGCTTGCACTTTAGCGTCTTGTTGCAGCAAATGCGGTTGCATAGTTGAGATCGCGTTTCAGTTAATAGTCGGTTGCCGGGTTTTATTCCCTGAGCAACAAAGCGGCGGCAACTTTGCGTCCTTCCGCCATCAGGATGTTATACGTGCGGCATGCGGCCGGCGTGCTCATGACTTCTAGGCCGATTCTGGCGCTGGCGAGTGACTGCGACAACGCCGGGTGCGGAAATCGCAAGCTGGAGCCTGTTCCCAAGAGCACGATTTCGGGAGCAAGGTTCGCCAGAAACTCAAAGTCCTGTGCGCTGAGTGCTTCAAATGCGGCGACATTCCATTGCATCAGGCGCTCAGGCAGCACGATGAGGTTTTTTTCATGGCGCACATTGTTCACTATCACGTATCCCGGGCCATAGCCGGTGAAACGGTTTTCGGCAGTGGCGGCGGCAAGATGCAGTTTCATATTCTCAAATATCCGTCAATCCAATTGCGGCAGGTTGACCGGTCGGGTAAGATTATACCTTTTTTGCGAAATATCGGATTTGTAAGGGCAATTGACAGAATAGCATGCAGGAATTTCCACGCATAAAGCGTCTTCCTCCTTACGTCTTTAGTATCACCGCCGAACTCAAGGCGGCGGCGAGAAAACGCGGCGAAGACATCATTGACTTCAGCATGGGCAATCCCGATGGCGCAACTCCCAAGCACATTGTGGACAAGCTCATCGAGACCGTGCAGCGCCCGGACACCCACCGCTATTCGGTTTCCAAGGGCATTCCGCGGCTGCGCCGTGCCATTTGCAACTGGTACAAGGCGCGCTTTGATGTCGAGTTCGAACCCGACAGCGAAGCCATCGTCACCATCGGCTCGAAGGAGGGAATTTCGCACCTTGCGCTGGCTGTTTTGGATGCCGGCGACATCGTGCTGGTGCCCAATCCAAGCTACCCAATACATATTTACGGGCCAGTGATTGCCGGCGCCGACATCCGCCACGTGCGCATGACGCCCGGCGTGGATTTTTTCGCGGAACTGGAAAAAGCGCTGAAGGATTCATCTCCGAAGCCCAAGCTTTTGATCATCAACTTTCCCGGCAATCCGACTACGCAATGCGTGGAGCTGCCGTTTTTCGAGAAAATCATCGCGCTCGCCAGAGAATACGGCATTTACGTCGCGCATGACCTGGCCTACGCCGATATCGTGTTCGACGGCTACCTGGCGCCGTCCATCATGCAGGTGCCGGGCGCGCGCGAAGTCGCGGTGGAGTTTTTCACTTTGTCGAAAAGCTACAACATGCCCGGCTGGCGCGTCGGCTTCATGGTAGGCTGCAAAAAGCTGGTTGCGGCTCTGGCGCGCCTGAAAAGCTACCACGATTACGGCACGTTCACGCCCATCCAAGTGGCCTCCATCTTGGCGCTGGAAGGACCGCAGGATTGCGTGGAGAAAATCCGCCATACTTATCAGAGCCGGCGTGATGCGCTGTGCAAGGGATTGCGGGCAATCAACTGGACGGTGCAGGTGCCCAAAGCCACCATGTTCGTGTGGGCGCAGATTCCCGAAGCCTACCGCGCAATGGGCTCGCTGGAGTTTTCCAAGAAACTTCTGGCCGAAGCCAAAATCGCGGTCTCGCCGGGAGTTGGATTCGGCGAATACGGCGACGACCATGTGCGGTTTGCCTTGATCGAGAACGAGGCGAGGACGAGGCAAGCGCTGCGCGGCATCAAGGACATGTTCCGTAAAGACGGTTTACTTTGAACCGCAGAGGCGCACAGGCGCGGAGAAGAATTTTCGAACAAAACATTCCTCTGCGTCTCCGCGGTGAATAAGGTGTGAATCATGAAGCCAATTAATGTAGGACTGCTGGGCATCGGCACCGTAGGCGGCGGCACTTTCACTGTATTGCGGCGCAATCAGGAGGAAATCACCCGGCGCGCCGGGCGCGCCATCGTCCTGAAAATGATCGCCGACAAGGATGTGAAAAAGGCACGCAAGCTCGTCGGCAAGAGCGCCATAGTGACCGCCGACGCCATGGAAGTGGTGAACCATCCCGATATAGACATCGTGGTGGAACTCATCGGCGGCACCACCGTGGCCAAGCAATTCATCCTGAAAGCGATTAAAAACGGCAAGCATGTAGTCACCGCTAACAAGGCGCTCCTGGCGAAACACGGCAACGAAATTTTCGCCGCCGCGCACAAACACGGCGTGATGGTGGCGTTTGAAGCGGCGGTGGCGGGCGGCATCCCCATCATCAAGGCGTTGCGCGAAGGCTTGACCGCGAATCGCGTGGAATGGATTGCCGGCATCATCAACGGCACCAGCAATTACATCCTCTCGGAAATGCGCAATACGGGCGCAAGCTTTGCCGAGGCGTTGCGGCAGGCGCAGGCGCTGGGTTACGCCGAAGCCGACCCGACTTTCGACATTGAAGGCATAGATGCTGCGCATAAGCTGACTATTCTGGCGGCCATCAGCTTTGGCATCCCGATGCAATTCGACAAGGCCTACACTGAAGGCATCTCGAAACTCACTCGCGAGGATATCCGCTACGCCGAGGAACTGGGCTACCGCATCAAGCTGCTCGGCATCACCAAGCGCACGCCGAAAGGCATCGAGCTGCGCGTGCATCCGACGCTGATTCCGGCGCGGCGGCTGATCGCCAACGTCGAAGGTGTGATGAACGCGGTGCTGGTAAAAGGCGACGCGGTGGGCGCCACCCTGTATTACGGCGCGGGAGCGGGGGCCGAGCCCACCGCATCGGCGGTAGTGGCGGACCTCGTGGACGTGACCCGCATGCACACCGCCGACCGCAAGCACCGCGTGCCGCATCTCGCGTTTCAGCCGGATGCGCTCACCGATACGCCCATCCTGCCGATGTCGGAAGTGCAGACTTCTTATTATCTGCGCTTGCGCGCGTTCGACAAGCCGGGCGTGCTGGCCGACATTACCCGCGTTCTCGCCGACTCGGGAATCTCGATAGACGCCATGGTGCAGAAAGAGCCGAGCGAAGGCGAAGAGGAGGTGGACATCATCATGCTCACCCATGAATCCGTGGAGAAGCATATCAACGCGGCGATCAGGAAAATTGAGAAGCTCTCCACCATTTCCGGCAAGGTTGTCCGCATTCGGCTGGAAGAGTTGAATAGAAATTAGAATCTTTAACCGCGGAGTACGCTGAGGAAAATCAGAATCATTTTATTTTGTCTTCCTTTGCGCTCTCTGCGTCCTCTGCGGTGAAAAAAAGGTTTTTAGCTATGTCCAATCATTAT
>DATMDB010000247.1:0-2255 GCA_035558075.1 Burkholderiales bacterium | reverse complement strand
GTCCTGGAATACATAGCCGATGCGCCGTTTCGATGTCGGGATATCCACCCCGCGCTCGCTGTCGAAAAGCGGCTCACCATTGATCTCGACACGGCCGCGGTCGGGACGCAGCAATCCTGCGATGACATTGACCAGCGTGCTTTTGCCGGAGCCGGAGCGGCCGAACAAAGCGGTTACTCCGGCGGCGCTGTCGAATTTCGCGCACAAGTGGAAATTTCCGAGCCGCCGCTCGATGTCAATGCTTAATGTCATGGCCTTTTACGCGCCGGTGTGCCCGGCGTGTCATGATTTCGGAAACAGCCAGCGCCGCGATCGACAGCAAAACCGAGATAATGCTCAGCCGCAGTGCCTGGGCGTCACCACCCGGAACCTGGGTAAAGGTGTAGATGGCGAGAGGCAGGGTCTGCGTTTCTCCAGGTATGTTGGAGACGAAGGTGATGGTCGCGCCAAATTCGCCCAGGCTTCTGGCGAATGATAAGAGCACTCCGGTGATGATGCCCGGCACAGCCAACGGCAGCGTCACGGTAAGAAAAACCCAACTGCGGCCGGCGCCCAGGGTGCCGGCCGCCGCTTCAAGCCCCTGGTCAATTCCTTCCAGAGACAGACGGATGGCGCGAACCATGAGCGGAAACCCCATGATCGCGGCGGCAATCGCAGCGCCGGTCCAGCGGAACGCCACGACGATGCCGAAAACATTTTCAAGCATCGCTCCGAGCGGCCCGTGGCGGCCCAGCAAAAGCAGCAGAAAGTACCCGATCACCACCGGCGGCAGCACCAGCGGCAAATGCACCGCGGCATCAAGGAGGCTCTTGCCCGGAAAATCGGCGCGCGCCAGAATCAACGCAACGAGCACCGCCAGCGGCAGGCTGCCTGCCACACTCCAGAAAGCCACACGCAGGCTTAATTGCAGCGCGTCGGCTTCGACCGGTGTAAGGGCGAGCATGATATCAATCCGTCATCTTGATCAATTCTGGAAACCGTACTTCTGGAAAATAGCGCGGCCGGCCGCGGAACCCAGATAAGCAAGCAGGTTCGCCGCCTCAGGATGAGCGCTGCTTGCTGTCAGCGCGGCCTGATAAATAATCGGCGGATGGGTGTTCGCCGGGAACTCGGCAACAATGCGTACGTTGCTATCGGCCAGGGCGTCAGTGCGGTACACAATTCCCAGCGGCGCTTCACCGCGCGACACCAGCGTCAGCGCAGCCCGCACATTTTCCGCAGGTGCAATGCGGTTTTTCACCGAGTCCCACACACCGAGCGTCTGCAACGCCGCGCGCCCGTATTTGCCGGCGGGGACATGCTCGGGATGGGCCATGACAAGGCGTCCGCCCCCGAGCAGTTCAGCCAGAGGAAAATTCGGCGCAATCTTGACTTGAATGGCGCTGTTAGCCGGCGCAATCAGCACCAGGCTGTTCTTCAGAAGATTGATGCGGCTCGTCGGATTGATGAGCTTGCGCACGGCCAAATAATCCATCCAATCCATGTCGGCCGAGATAAACAGGGCGGCTGGCGCGCCATTCTCAATCTGTTTGGCCAGCACCGAACTGGCAGCGTACGAAACGGCCACTTTGTTACCCGTGTTGCGCTCATATGACTGGACAGTCTGGTCCAAGGCATCTTTGAGACTGGCGGCCGCGAAAACGATTAAGTTCTGCGCGCACGCCGCCACCGGCGCCCATCCCAAGAAAAGCACCATAAGCGCGCAGCGCATGAGCAGGACCACGCGCCCGGATCGATACGGAGGGAAGATGCGCTTGAACGGCATACTCATAAAAGAATATAACGGCTGCCGGTGGCGAAGCAAACGCACAAAAAATCTGCAAATGTCAAGGCAGGTATGGTACGACACTCAAGCAATATTCACCTAGAGGGAGTTTCCGTCAGCTCTTGCCGCAGTACTTGTCCATGTCAGATGGTCAGTCGTTACAAACCCTTTATCGCTTCTCGGGCACACGCTAAAATAGTCGCATGAAGCCGTCGTTTGTCCTGAGGTTTGGCATTACCGGGCTTGCGCTCTGGCTCACCGCCTGCGCCACCAACCCGGTCACCGGGAACCCGAACTTCGTGGTGATGTCGGAATCGCAGGAAATCAGCATGGGCCGCGGCGCCGACGCCGAAGTTAAAAAGCAGTACCGCGTTTATGACGTGCCTGCGCTGCAAGAATACGTGAAACAGGTGGGCCGGAATCTCGCATGCAACAGCCACCGGCCCAATCTGAGCTACCACTTCACAGTTCTAGATTCGACCGAAATCAA
>DATMDB010000246.1:0-6219 GCA_035558075.1 Burkholderiales bacterium | reverse complement strand
ACCGAGTCCGGGGCGCCTCTCCGGGCGATCTGCTTTGTCGCTCGGCTTGCGAAGGGGGTCAACCATTCGCTGCGCCTCGCTTCGCGCATCTCATCCCAGAAAGTCGGCGTCGCGCCCTCGTGGGACTTAATCAGAGGTTCCCTGGTCCCCGATATTTTGATCGGTTCTAAAAAATAGAAGAAACCCGCTTTATAACCGTCTTCTTCACGTTTCGATTGCCGTCGCTCTGTTGTTGCGCGGTGCAAATTGGAAAGCATAGAGCTTGGCGTAAACGCCGTTTTTGGCGAGGAGCTC
The DNA here is from genome assembly GCA_035558075.1 of Burkholderiales bacterium. Taxonomy (GTDB): domain Bacteria; phylum Pseudomonadota; class Gammaproteobacteria; order Burkholderiales; family JAHFRG01; genus JAHFRG01. Next base: position 5,925 of record DATMDB010000246.1, on the reverse strand, counting down.
TTGATGGTTGCCGATTTCTGCAATCCGGCCCTGGTCCAGCACCACAATGCGGTCGGCGCGCTCGATGGTGGAAAGGCGATGCGCGATGACGAGAGTAGTGCGTCCCTGCATCAGCGTATCCAACGCCGCCTGCACGTGCCGCTCTGATTCGGTATCCAGCGCAGAAGTTGCTTCATCCAAAATCAAAACCGGCGCGTTTTTAAGCATGGCACGCGCAATCGCCAGCCGCTGGCGCTGCCCGCCGGAAAGCTTGACGCCGTTTTCACCCACCAGCGTGTTGAGCCCCTGAGGCAGCTCACGGATGAATTCCATGGCATGTGCCGCTTCCCCTGCCGCGATGATTTCAGTCTCCGAGACTTTGCTCATGGCACCGTAGGCAATATTCGCCGCCACCGTGTCGTTGAACAGAACAACGTCCTGGCTCACCAGCGCGATGTTGGCGCGCAGGCTGGCAAGTCTAAGCTCTTCCAAATCATGTCCGTCAAGCAGAATCCTGCCGCGGGTAGGGTGATAAAAGCGCGGCACCAGGTTGGCCAGTGTGGTTTTGCCGCTGCCTGAGGCGCCCACCAAGGCCACGGTTTGGTCCGGTTGAATCGTCAGATTGATGTCCCTGAGCGCAAAACGCGCCGGGTCGCCGTAAGAAAAACTCAAGCCTTCAAAGCGGATCTCACCTTTGGCGCGTTGCAGCTCGACCTTGCCCTGGTCTTTTTCCGCCTGCTGATCCAGCAATTCGAAAACCGACTCGGCAGCGGCGAGCCCCCGCTGCAGGTATTCGTTGACTCCGGTCAGGCGCTTCAACGGCGCGGTGAGCAACAGCATGGCGGCGATGAAAGACACGAAGCCGCCCACCGTGGTCTGGCCGGCGGCGGATTGCTCGGTCACCAGATAAATGATGCCCGCTATCGCTGCCGCGGCGAGCAATTGCACGATGGGCACATTGGCGGCGGCGGCGGAAACCTGTTTCATGGTGTAGCGGCGCACCCAGTTGTTGGTCTCGTGGAAGCGCTTCGCTTCGTAGTCCTGTCCACCGAAAATCTTCACGACTTTCTGACCCTCGATTGCCTCCTCGACCACCTGGTTGAGCTCGCCCATGGCGCGCTGCGTCTCGCGGCTCAGTTCCCTGAGCCTCAGGCTCACAACGCGCACGATGTAGACAATGGGCGGTGCGATGACCAGCCCGATTAGCGTGAGCTTCCAGTTGAGATAAAACATCCAGCCGAGCAGGCCGACTATGGTAAGGCTGTCTTTAACCGCCACTGTGACCACGCTGGTCGCGGCAGTAGTAACCTGAGTCACATCAAAAGTCAGCTTGGAAATCAGGGTGCCGGTAGGGTGATCGGCATAATAAGAGTTTGGCAGATGCAAAAGTTTCCCGAACATTTCATCGCGCAAATCCATCACCACTTTGTTTCCCACCCAGTTGCTGGTGTAACTGCCCGCAAAAGTCGCGATGCCGCGCACCAGGAATAACAGGATTATTAACACCGGAACAAGCTTGATGAGAACCGGGTCGCGCTCCACAAATGTGCCGTCGAGCAGAGGTTTCATCAGCGCCGGCAGCGCCGCCTCGGTCGCCGCCACCACAATCAACGTGATGATTGAAACCGCAAACGCCTGCCAATACGGCGCGACATAACGCAGCAAGCGCAGATACAACTGGGTGCTGGTTAGAGGGCCCATCTCAATAATACTCACGTGTGCGACGGTGGCGATTTTGTGTCAGTTCAAGGCGCGAGCCGCGCAGTTTGGTTGTTCCAAATAAGCGGCGAGCAACGCCGAAATGGCGCAAAATCGCCCCGTCCCGCAGGGTTGCGGCCAGAAACCACGCCTGCGTCGTTGCTCGTCGTTGCATAGGAGTGCTATGCGGCCTCCTCGCGCCTTGCAGTCATCGCTTTCTGGCCAGCAACGCATCACGCGAGTATTGTTGAGATGGGCCCTAGTCATTTGGGTCATGGCGCGAACAATAGCAGAGTTTCGTTGAAAATAAAAAGCGGCGTGCCGAAGCCGGCGCGCCGCTTTCATTCGCAGCCGTGCCGGATAGTGCGACCTCGGTCTTATTCTCCGCCTTGAGGCCGCGGCTCGTATTTCAGTGCGAAGAATACATTGCTGCCCGGGGTATTAAAATTTTGGACAAGCTCGTAACTCCGGTTAAAGACGTTATTCCAGCGCATGCTTACCGACCAATCCCGGGCAAACGCGTAACCCGCCGTGAGGTTGAAAAGCGCGTAGCCATGCAGGCGCGTCACCGGATTTTCGTTGCTCGAATCAAAACGCGCCCCGCTGGCCACGACTTCGGCGCCGTAGCGCCATTGGCCCGCGGCCCGGTTCACCGCAAGCGTGCCGTGCTCCTTCGCCCTGCGCTGCAAGAGCTGCCCGGTAAGGGAATTGACCGGATTCTGGTAGGTAACTTGCCCATTCACCCGGAATCCGGCAAAGCTTCCCCGATACGAAAGCTCGACGCCGTTGATGCGCGCTTGGTTGATGTTTTGCGGCGTGAACGTATTGTCAAGGGCAATCAGGTCAGTGATACGGTTGTCGAAATACGTGAGCCTGAAATGCTGTTCACCCGCCCGCATGTCCACACCTGTTTCATAGCTGCGCGAGCGTTCGGGACGCAGGTTCGGATTGCTGAAGCCGGGAAAATAAAGGTCGTTGAACGTCGGCGCCTTGAACGCCGTGCCGGCGCTCGCTCTGAGCCTGAGGTAGGAGTTCAAGCGATAACCATAGCCCACTGAGCCGGTGGTCCGGTCGCCGAACTGACTGTTGTCGTCGTTGCGCACGTTGAACTGCACGCCGTGCGGCCCAAACTCGCCGACATAGCCGCCGAACACCGAGCGCACATCGCGTTGGGTGACCGTATAAGGTGTATCGCTCGCCACCTCTTGGTCCAGATATTCGAAACCGGCAATCAGCGATCCGCCGCCCAGCTTAAAATCGTTCTGCCAGGTGAGTTGCGGTTGGGTGGTACGGAAAAAACCCGGGAAAGCACCGCTGATGTCCTGATTGTCGCGTCCCAGACCGAAACGCAGCAGGCTTTGCCAGGTCGCGGTGAGCTGGTTGCGGCTGTACACGGAAAACGCGCTTAGAGTTTGCCGGTTGATGTCATCGGTAAACGGGCCGGAGTCAAATCGGGTGATCCCGTAACTTTGAAACGCGGTCAACCCGATTTCGTGGTCGGGAGTAAAATGTTGCGCGAGTTTTAGCGAATAGTTGGTGTTGTGGTAGTCGTCCCGGTCGGGGTTGTGACTCTGAAAGGCGGCGGGCGGCTTCGTGGCGTCGAAACCTTTGCTGATCAAATAGCCCGAATTAAAGCTGAAATCGGTATCGTGGAACCGTTCATTGATTCCGCCGCTCACCGTGCGGGTATCAAAAGTCCCGTAGCCAACCGATGCGCTGATGCCCGGAGTGTATCGGCTGCTTTTGGTGAAGACCTGCACCACGCCCCCTATGGCGTCCGCTCCGTAAAGGCTGCTTAATGGCCCCGGCACAATTTCGATGCGCTCAATCTGGTTGAGGGGGATATTTTCAAATGCCGTGGTGCCGGTTGTGGCCGAATCCACCCGCAGCCCGTCGATCAACACCAAGGTGTGATCGCTGTTTGCGCCACGGATGAACACGCTGCTGGGCTGCCCGAAGCCGCCGGTGCTTGCGACTTCCACTCCACCGAGCGATTGCAGCACTTCGACCAGTGTTTCCTGCCCGCTTTTTGCGATATCGTCAGCGGTAATCAGCGTCGTAGGCTGGATCGTGTTTTCCAGCTTTTCCGGCACCCGCTTGGCCGTCACCACCACCTCTTCCGTTGACAGCGAAACTGCGTCTTCAGCACAAGTGTTGCTCACCAGCGGAATAAACAACAAACTCCATTTGTAAAAATTTTTCATGTGCATTTCCCCAGAGTCTGTTGCGTAATTAAACATGTGTGCGAACACGGCGTCTGTGGCGTTGGGCTTCTTGCCAATAGGCTTGACTATTGGCGGCGGCGCCCGCCTTGCATCCATCCGCATTTTGTTCCAAACGCAGTACACGTTTATTTACGCAACAGACTCTCAAAGCATGCCCACCGCATGCGTGATTGATGTACAAGGAAATACACCGGGAGTGCGTGGCTTAAGTATCAGGATGGGACCAGATACCGCCTCCCGCGGTACTTCCAAACCGCGTTTCCAGGCCGGTATCCGGGCTCGCGAGATTAAGCGTATCGCCTTCCCATGAGTAACTCACAGTGGCTTGCTGATACGCCAGAATCGCTTACCGTTGCGGGGGCAGCACAGGTATTGCGTTAAAAAAACGCGCACCTGTTTCCCGTTTAACCCAAACTGAAGAAATCAGCTCGGGCACCTGCAAACGAACTCCTACGTCAAGTCACGACTTGGCTTGAAAAAGCAAGCCAAGCTGCGACTTAAGGCATAGTTTACACAAGAAACACTAGCCTAATGTAAGTAAATACCCGCTTCCGTAATTCTCCTTGCCCTTTAATGACTACAGAACAGTGAAAAGAAATATCCGGAGTCAGCCGGGGCACTGGTATCAAAATACATTCAAAAAATACCGTTAGCAGTTGACTCTTCAGGATTTTTCAACCTATAGTGTGTTTATGGAAACTGAACTTAAGTCGCTCGAAGAAAAAATTCATCAGTTTGTGCAGGTTTGCCAGCACCTGCGCGCCGATAACCAAAATTTGCGTCAGCAACTTGCCACTTCTCTTAATGAAAACAAGCAGCTGGCAGTAAAAATTGAGAGCGCGAAAAAACGCCTTGAAGCCTTGTTAAAGCATATTCCCGAGCATGAAAAATGAGCGCTGAAACCAAAGGGCTGGATATCAGCGTCATGGGCCGCAAATTCCGCGTGGCTTGCGCGGAAAACGAGCAGAAACAGCTGCTCGAGGCGGTGACCTACCTGGACAAGAAAATGCGCGAAATCCGTGACCAGGGAAAAGTGGTAGGGCTCGAGCGCATCGCCATCATGGCTGCGCTCAACATCACCTACGAGCTTTTCTCCGCATGCGTTTCGGACGGTTTTGACATCGCGGAATTCAAGCGTAGAATGACCAGCATGCAGGCAACGCTTGAGAAAGCGATGTCGGAACAGGAAAAGCTGTCTTAGCTTATCGAGCCCGCCTGCAACTGGGTTGTCCCCTGCGGTGTTCGTCCGGGCTAAAATTCTTTTGAACCAATATTTTCGCCTGGGTCGCTGGCCTGAAGAGCGCTGTTGTGCGAGTCCGACGCGGAAGCGCCTGATGTGCTCGGTGAGCGAACCACCTTGAACCTAAGGTTCAGGATGTCGGCCTTGACGGCATTTGCGGGGGGCTTTATCTCATGATGCGGCTATGCCGCATTTTTTATGCCCTGTGAACCTCTGATTAAGTCCCATGCGTTACTGGCTGATGAAATCAGAACCTTCCGAATTCTGCATAGACGATCTTGCGGCTGCACCCGGAAAAACCACGGTCTGGTTTGGCGTGCGCAACTATCAGGCGCGTAATTTCATGCGTGACCAGATGCGAGTCGGTGACAAGGCTTTTTTTTATCATTCAAGCTGCAAAGATCCGGGAATTGCAGGAATAGCCGAAGTGTGCAAGCTCGCTTATCCAGATGCAACCCAATATGACCGCAAGAGCAAGTATTACGATCCCAAGGCCACTGCACAGAACCCACGCTGGTTTAACGTGGATGTGAAGCTGGTGCGGAAAACCCGTTTCCTCAGCGTCAAGGAGCTGCGAAGCCGCCGCGAGCTAGCCAACATGCGAGTATTGCAAAAAGGCTCCCGTCTATCCATCACACCAGTGGACCCGACGGAATGGGAGTTCATCACCGGGATCCTTCTGAAGTGAGCGCGCCGATTCACACCTGTCGTTATGCAATGGACTGATGATGGAATGGGTGGCGGCTTATCTTGCGGTCGGTGCTCTTGCAGGTTTTCTCGCCG
>DATMDB010000245.1:0-9773 GCA_035558075.1 Burkholderiales bacterium | reverse complement strand
CGCGACTGGTGGAATTCCGCGAAGGATCAACACTGCGCATGCTGAGCATCATAGACCGCCTGCACGACGGTCTGTCATCGGTGTACACCTTTTTCGAGTCTGGCGTACCGGGGGCGAGCTTCGGCACATACAATGTGCTGTGGCAAATCGAATTGTGCCGCACCCTTGGTTTGCCCTACCTGTACCTTGGCTACTGGATCGCGCAGAGCCGCAAAATGTCCTATAAAGCCAAGTTCCGGCCGATGCAGGGACTGATTGACGACTGCTGGCAGCCGCTGCCCGTCGAACCTGCGCCCCCCTGACAGCGCATTGATGAGTTTACATTTCAGCAGACACCTCTTACGACGCGTTTTTGAATCCAGCCAGTTTGGCGCGCTCTATCTGGCAGCCGCGATTTATCTGGTCATTTCCGCAGTCACGCGTTTGATCTTATCGGTGCTGGCCATCCGCCAAGGGGAGCTTGGGGCGAGCGCGCTGCTTGCAGTGATCCCGATTGGCACGCTATACGATATAGTCACCTGCCTTTACCTCTTTGCGCCGTTCGCGCTGTATCTTTCCATGCCGCTTAATATCGTCATTTTGCTCGAACAGACCAAAACCAAGCGGGACGAAGAACAGGTCAAAAACGCTGCGAGCATTTATCAGCCAGCGTACACGTTTTACTTGGACAAACTCTATCGCTGGCATTAAATGCCGGCTTGAATTTCTCTACATACAACAATGGATTCAGCGCAGACGCCGCAGAAGCAAAACAGCGCTTGGCGTTTTTACCTTTTGCATCTGGTCATTCCCCTCGTTGCGGCTTTCCTCATTCTATGGATGATTTACGTACTGAGTATCGACGAGCGTGTCACGCGCCTATTTTTCGACCCGGTAACCCAGCAGTTTCCATTGCGCAATTACTGGTTTCTCGAAGTGGCGATGCATTACTGGATCAAGTACGCGGTGGTTGTTCTGGCTGTAATGGTACTGGCGGCTTATGTGTTTTCATTTCGCATTGCATTGCTTGCTCCGCTGCGACGCGTCCTCTTCTTTTTGGTTCTGGCGATGGGACTTTCTTCAGGCGCGGTGAGTTATCTTAAAAGCGTGAGCCACAAGCAATGCCCTTATGATTTAAAAATGTACGGCGGCTATGCGCCTTACATCGCCTTGTTGGAAAAAACACCGGATGGTGTCAAGCCGGGCAGATGCTGGCCGGGCGGGCATTCTTCAACCGGTTTTTGCCTGATGGCGTTTTATTTTGCCGGACGGCATTTGCGCAATCGTCGCCTCGCGTCTTGGGGTCTGTTAGGCGGTTTTGGCCTGGGCTTTGTCCTCGGCTTTGGGCGCGTGATGCAGGGCGCGCATTTTCTGTCGCACCAACTGTGGACGGCGCTGATTTGCTGGCTGGTGATGCTGGCTCTGTACGAATTGCTGTTGCGGCGCCAGCCGATTCACGAAAAGGAGACCAGCTCGTAGGCTTTATAAAATTTTTCCGCTGCACCGGAAACGGTTAAAATCACACCATGCTTTATTCCCTGTTGCGACCCCTGCTGTTCAGGCTTGATGCCGAAACCTCCCATCATTTAACCCTCGCTTCCCTGCATCTTGGTCACGCTCTGGGCCTGGGCGGATTTTTCACGAAACGGGTCAAGGGCAAGCCCTGCCGAGCCATGGGACTGGATTTCCCCAATCCCGTAGGACTTGCGGCGGGACTGGACAAAAACGGCGAATACATCGACGCGCTCGCCGCGTTGGGTTTCGGTTTTATCGAGGTCGGCACCGTGACGCCCCGCCCTCAGCCGGGAAATCCGCGCCCGCGATTGTTTCGGGTTCCGCAAGCCCAAGCCATCATCAACCGCATGGGCTTCAACAATCACGGCGTGGACAGGTTGATAGAAAATATCCGCCGTACCCGTTACAAAGGAATATTGGGCATCAACATCGGCAAGAACGCCGATACACCGATGGAAAACGCAGTAGACGATTACATCGCCTGCCTGCGCAAGGTGTATCCATTTGCAAGTTATGTCGCTATCAACATCTCCTCGCCGAACTCGCCCGGCTTGCGCGAGCTGCAGCAAAAACAGGAACTCGACCGGGTGCTCGGCGTCTTAAAGGAAGAGCACAAGAAGCTTGCCAAGCTGTTTGGAAAACAGGCGCCGCTGGTGCTGAAAATCGCTCCCGATCTCTCGCCACAGGAAATCGAGGAGATCGCCGCTGTGCTGCTCGCACACAAGATTGACGCGGTAATCGCCACCAACACCACGGTTTCGCGCGCTGGAATCGAGGGCTTGAGCCAGGAGAGTGGCGGCGTGAGCGGTGCGCCGCTTAATGAAAAATCCACCGCCGTCATCCGTCAGCTGGCAGCGGCGCTGCAAGGGGAGCTGACTATCATAGGCGTGGGCGGCATCATGAGCGGCGCGGATGCATTGGAAAAGCTGTACGCCGGCGCCGGCCTGGTGCAGATTTACAGCGGGCTGATTTACCGCGGCCCGGAACTGGTTGACGAAACCATTGCAGCGCTGTAGGCGCGGTTTCCGATTCGCGGTCTGATGCGAAACATTGTCGGCCTCTCTGCATATAATCCAAACATCTATGCATATAACCCCACGGAAGTTGAATGGCTTTTCTTAACGAGCGATAATGCACGCTTTTAAACGGATTCCGTTAAGCATCGCATGACTACGCAACGCGAAACAGTGCTTAAGCTGCGTCACGGGCTTTCCTTCGATGACCTTTACCGGCGAGACGGCTTGCTGCGGCTCGATGCCGCGTTTCTGAATTTTCTCGGAGAAGCAGACACCGCGCTGCGCCAACGCATCAAACTCGGACGCGTCAACCCCACTGCGCTCGCTAAAAAGGAAGAATCGGAACTCCTGATCGCGCTGAGCCCGCACCTCGATGACTTTATCGCCGATTTGTTCAGCATTCAGGAAGAGGCAGGTAAGCTTGCAGCGCGCCACCATGAGCTTGCCCCGCTTTACACTTGCAAGCGTCAGTTCGTGCAGCGAAGAGCGATGAATAAGGTGAAATCGGAGGAAGCCGCGGCAGTGGACGGTCTCACGGTCGAGAAACGGCTTGAAAAACTTTTGGGCGAGCCGTTTTCAGAACTTGCATTCGCCAAGCATGTCGCCGAATGGCAAAAAGATGAAGCAACAAATGCCGACAAGCTGCAACTCGCATTGCTGTATGCCGCATGGGCGGCATTGACGCCTGCAGGACGCGAACGCCACCGCCGTGGCGTATTGTTCAAAGCGCCATCCAAGCTCGACCATATACGACTCGTGCCGGTAGTCGCGGATGAAAGCAAAGGCTTCACCGCTTATTCCCTCGACGAGAAACACTTGCGCCGCCGTCAGGGTTTCGCACTCACTGATCCCGGCACCGACTTGGTTGGGGCGCTCGACGAAGCCCATTACTGCATCTGGTGCCATGAACAGGACAAAGATTCCTGCTCTAAAGGACTCAAGGAAAAGGGCGCGCCGCGACGCGGAAGCGCAGGCGGGAGCGGTGCGCAGCCCTTCGGAAACAATACTGTTCTTGGCGGCACGCCGCCCACCGTTTCCGCACAAAGCGTCGCTCACCGTGATCCGGTGGGTCCTGCCGATGGATTCAAAAAGAGCCCGTTTGGCGAAACGCTCGCCGGTTGCCCACTCGAAGAAAAAATTTCCGAGTTCCACAAGGTGAAGACCGAAGGTCAGGTGATTGGTGCGTTGGCGATGATCATCGTGGACAACCCGATGGTCGCAGCCACCGGGCATCGCATCTGCAACGACTGCATGAAGTCCTGCATTTACCAGAAGCAGGAACCAGTCAACATCCCGCAGGCGGAGACGCGCACGCTGAAAGACGTGCTGGAGCTGCCGTGGGGGTTTGAAATTTACAGCCTGCTCACCCGCTGGAACCCGCTCGATCTGCGGCGTCCCTATCCGAAAACGCCGACTCATCGCCGCGTGCTTATAGCAGGCATGGGGCCTGCCGGTTTTACTCTGGCGCACTATCTGATGAACGATGGCCATGCCGTGGTCGGCATAGACGGATTGAAAATCGAGCCGCTGCCCGCAGAAATTTCAGGCGTGGATGCACACGGCAAACGCGTGCCGTTCAAGCCGATCCGCGATATTGGCGAATTGTACGAATCGCTTGACGACCGGGTGATGGCGGGCTTCGGCGGCGTGGCCGAATACGGCATCACCGTGCGCTGGGATAAGAATTTCCTGAAACTGATCCGCCTGCTTCTGGAGCGCCGCAGCCGGTTCGCGATGTTTGGCGGCGTGCGCTTTGGCGGCACGCTCACGGTTGACGAAGCTTTCGCGCAAGGCTTCGACCATATCACACTGGCGGCAGGCGCCGGCCGCCCGACAGTGATAGACATGCCGAACGGACTTGCACGCGGGGTGCGTACCGCTTCCGATTTCCTGATGGCGCTGCAATTGACCGGCGCGGCCAAAGCGGATTCAATTGCCAACATGCAGCTCAGACTGCCGGTGGTCGTAATCGGCGGCGGGTTGACCGCAATAGACACCGCGACTGAATCACTCGCTTATTATCCTTTGCAGGTCGAGAAATTCCTGCAGCGCTATGAAACGCTCGCCGCAGAGCGCGGCGTGACCGCGGTGCGCCGCAACTGGCACCCCGAAGAACGGCACATTGCCGATGAGTTTATCGAGCACGCACGGGTCATCCGCACCGAGCGCGCAGCCGCCCACGCCGAAGGCCGCACACCGCGCATCCTGGAATTACTACAAAGCTGGGGTGGCGTAACCATAGCTTACCGCAAACGACTGATAGACAGTCCTTCGTATACCCTGAACCATGAAGAAGTGGACAAAGCTCTGCAGGAAGGCATTCGCTTTGCAGAAGGATTGAACCCGCTGCGCGTGGAAGTGGATTCATTTGGCGCGGCGCGCGCCATCCGCATGTCGGTCCGGAGCAGAGACGCAGCAGGCCACTGGAGCGAAATCATTCAGGTCGAACTTCCCGCAAACACCATTTTGGTCGCGGCGGGAACACAGCCTAATACTGTTCTGGCGCGCGAGGATCCGGAAAATTTCAAACTGGACGGCCGCTATTTCCAGGCCTGTGACGAAGATGGCAATCCGGTGAAACCCGAGCGCAATATTTCCAAGCCGAGGATTGCGAACGTACTGTTGTCGAAGCACAGTGACGGGCGCTTTATCAGCTTCTTCGGGGACCTGCATCCTTCATATTACGGCAATATAGTGAAAGCGATGGGCGGGGCGAAGCAAGGCTACCCGGTGGTGAGCCGCGTGCTGGAGCGCGTAAAACCGGCCAGCGGCAAAAGCGATGCAGAATTCTTTGCTCACCTCAATAATGAACTGCGTGCCACTGTACACGAGGTAATCCGTCTTACGCCTAGCATCGTCGAAGTCGTGGTCAAAGCGCCACAAGCTGCGCGCCGCTTCCGTCCCGGTCAGTTCTACCGGCTGCAGAATTACGAAACCAACGCGATTAAAGTGGACGGTACGCAACTCACCATGGAAGGCCTGGCGCTCACCGGCGCATGGGTGGACGCCAAGCGCGGATTGATTTCCACCATCATTCTGGAAATGGGCGGATCAGCGGATTTATGCATGCTGCTCGAACCCGGAGAACCGGTGATTCTGATGGGACCGACCGGCTCGCCCACCGAGATTCCTCCGGATGAGACGGTGATTCTGGTCGGGGGCGGCCTGGGCAATGCGGTGCTTTTCTCTATCGGTCAGGCGTTGCGCCGCGCCGGTTCCAAGGTGCTATATTTCGCCGGCTACAAGAAAATGATAGACCGTTACAAGGCAGAGGAAATCAAAGCTGCGGCAGATATAGTAGTGTGGTGCTGTGACGAACATCCAGGTTTTCAACCAGACCGGCCGCAGGACCGCGCTTTTGTCGGCAACATCGTACAGGGCATCACCGCCTACGCCAAGGGCGCGCTGGGCCAACAGCAGATTGCCGTGCACGACGCCGACCGCATTATTACAATCGGCTCAGACAAGATGATGGCGGCGGTTGCCGAAGCGCGGCATGCAGTGCTCAAACCCTATCTCAAACCGCACCACTTCGCCATCGGCTCCATCAACTCGCCTATGCAATGCATGATGAAGGAAATCTGTTCGCAGTGCCTGCAGCCGCAAGTTAATCCGGAAACCGGCGCGATTACTTACGTGTTCTCCTGCTTCAACCAGGACCAGCCGCTCGACCGCGTGGATTTCGAAGGGCTTTCCGCGCGTCTGAACCAGAATTCGCTGCAGGAGAAGCTTACCGCGCAGTGGATAGACCGCTGCCTCATCCGACTGCAACGCCGCCGGGCCGCGGCCTAACAAGTCGCGTATCCCGGCTTCCTCTTAGCGTTTTGCTCCCGTTATCTGAAGCTTCCAATCGATAACCTTCGCTGCAATAGAGTAAAATTGCGGCATGGCTGCAATCTCTGCCCTTGTTGAACAAATCGACGCGGTACTGCCACAAACTCAATGCGGCAAGTGCGGCTACGGCGGCTGTGAACCCTACGCCAAAGCAATTGCTGCAGGCGAAGCCGACATCGACCAATGCCCGCCCGGGGGAGAAGCGGGCATCCGCAGACTCGCGGCTCTCCTCAACCGCGAATTCAAGCCGCTCAATCCCCAATTCGGCCTGGAAAAGCCAATGGAGATTGCGGTTATTGACGAGCAAACCTGCATAGGCTGCACGCTGTGCATCGAAGCCTGTCCGGTGGATGCGATTATCGGCGCCTCCAAGCAAATGCACACGGTAATCTCCGCCTACTGTACCGGCTGCGAATTGTGTGTTCCACCCTGTCCGGTAGATTGCATCCATATGCGTCCCGCGACTCAGACGCTGTGGTCGCAGCAGGATGCCGATACGGCGCGCGAGCGCTTTAATTTGCGTAATTTACGCTTGCAACACGAACAACAGGAAAAAGAACAAAGACTCGCGCAAAACGCCCATGCCCCGGCGCAAGACCGAAAAAAAGCCGCGATCCAGGCGGCGCTGGAGCGTGCGAGAATGCGCAGAATATCCTCGCAGAAATGAACGCAGCCAAGCGTCAGGAGATTTTCTCCCGGCTGAAAGCCGCCAATCCTCACCCTGCCACCGAACTTGCATACCGCAACCCCTTTGAACTGCTGGTGGCGGTGGTGCTCTCGGCTCAAGCCACCGACAAGAGCGTGAACCTTGCTACTCAAAAATTGTTTGCGGCAGCTAACACACCTCAACAGATTCTCGCCTTGGGAAAAACAGGTTTGCAAAAGTACATCAAAAGCATCGGCCTCTACCGCACCAAGGCTAAAAACATACGCGCAACGTGCAAACTGCTGCTTGAGCAGCATGGCGGCGAAGTACCGCGCACGCGTGAAGCGCTGGAAAAACTGCCGGGTGTGGGCAGAAAAACCGCCAATGTGATTCTCAACACCGCATTTGGCGAGCCGACCATTGCAGTGGACACGCACATATTCCGGCTCGCCAACCGCACCGGGATCGCACCCGGCAAAAACGTGCGCGAGGTCGAGGACAAGCTTATGAAATTTGTACCCGAGGAATTCCGCCGCGATGCGCACCATTGGCTGATTCTGCACGGGCGATACGTGTGCAAAGCGCGCAACCCCGATTGCCCGCCATGCCTGATTCGCGATTTGTGCGAATACCCTAAGAAAACGGTGAGCCGTGAGGAGTAAACTCTGTGTGACCTATAAATTCATCTTGGCTGTTTTTGCCCCTTACCCCTGACTTTTCACTCCTCACTGATTTTATGTTTAACCCATCGCGCGACGAAGCAAGGCTTTTTTTCTTTGACGCCTGGAAAAAATACCAGGAACATCAGCCGCTCACTGATCTGCAAAATCTCGCGCTGGAAATTATCACCCTGCACCCTGAATATCACAAGATTCTGGATGAACCGGAGCGTTTTCTCGAGCGGGACTATCTGCCGGAAACGGGCGACGTCAATCCTTTCCTGCACATGAGCATGCATCTCGCCATCGAGGAGCAGCTTTCCATCGACCGGCCGCGCGGCATCCGGGGGCTGTTCGAAGGGATTCTGCAAAAAACCTCGGACCGGCATGCGGCTTTTCACATCGTCATGGATTGCCTGGCGGAAATGATCTGGCAGGCGCAGCGGAACAACACCGCGCCCAATGAAAGAACTTATCTAGAGTGTCTGGAGAAACAGTGTAAGGAGTGAGGAGTCAGGTGTGAGGAGTAAAGTTCAACACAACCCCCACTCTTCACCCTTCATACTTCACTTAATACTTGACTACCAATCCGGTCTGGCTGGAGTAATACGCAGCCAAATCTTCCATGTCCTGCCTGGAAAGAGCTGCAGCCATTGCCCCCATGATAGGATCCTTGCGTGCGCCGGACTTGTAATCGGAAAGGGCCTTGACGATGTAATCGGGTTGTTGTCCGGCGGTGCGGGGGAAGTCGGGCGCGGCGCTGTTGCCGTCCGCGCCGTGGCACGCTGCGCACGCAGCAGATTTCTGCTTGCCTGCGTCGGCATCCCCTCCCGCATAAATAGGACTCGCCGCCAGAAGAAGCGCGCCCAATGCGCAAAGAGTGAGAGTCTTGTTCACCTTTCTCTTTCCCCGTTTGTTTATTTGCCTGCGCCGCCGTAATAAGCGGCAAGGTCGGCCATGTCCTGGTCGGTGAGGCTGCTCGCGATGGCCCGCATGGTTGAGTTGTTGCGCGCGCCGGATTTATAGGCTTGCAGCGCCTTGACGATATAAGCGGCGTGCTGTCCGCCGAGCTTGGGCACGCTGTAAACCTCGGGGTAAGCGGTACGCCAATCGGCAATGCCGTGGCAACCCGCGCACATCGAGTTTTTCATCTTTCCCTGAGCCGGATCGCCCTCCGCGTGAGCCAAAACGGTTGCGGTTACCATCATTACAGCGCAAAGAGCGGATAATCTGGATTTTTTCATATTTTATTGCTCTTGTATGGGGAATAAATCGGATTGCGGAACTTTAAAGGATACGCGGATTAAGGTCAATGGTTAGGGAACCTCTGATTAAGTCCCGCGTGGCTGCGACGAGGGCTTTCCGGGATGGGATGCGCGAAGCGAGGCGCGGCCAAGGGCCATTCTCCTTGGCAAGCCGAGCGACAAAGCAGACCGCCCGGAAAGGCGCCGCGGACTCGGACTCGCGCAGCGTGGAGCGGGAAGGGGCGCAAGCTGCCGCAAGAGACATTGTGAACCGGAGCGCTATTGCTGCCGCTCCCGCACCCCAAGCTTCGCTGACCGTGTCGCGGCAGCCGTCCCTTCGGGTTGCGGCAAAATGCGGCGTCTGCGTTGTTGCGCTCCTCGGCTTCGTAGTCCCGGCTACGACCTTCGTCGCGCGCCTTGCATCCATCCACATTTTGCCCGCAACGCAATCCGCGGAGGACTTAATCAGAGGTTCCCTGCACAATAAAAGTTCTTGCACTTTATCCCCGTTTGCTTAGAATAGCGCCAATTTATCCGCAACTGGCAATTTATCTGAAACTAGCGTAGGGGGTCATGGTCTTAAAGGAACCTCTAATTAAGTCCCACGCTGTTGCGACGGTGCGCAATCCGGGTGCAGGGCGAGGCGTGAGGAGCGCCGTTTGGTAGAGGCCAAGCCAGTGACGAACAACAAAGCCATGCGACCGGATTGCCCCGTCCCTCCGGGTTGCGGCAAAATGCGGCGTCTGCGTCGTTGCGCTCCTCGGCTTCGTAGTGCGCCCCGGACTCGGTCTCGCGCAGCGTGGTGCGGGAAGGGGCGCAAGCTACTGCAAGAAACATTGTAAAATAGGGCGCTCATGCTGCCGCTCCCGCACCCCAAGCT
>DATMDB010000244.1:0-6043 GCA_035558075.1 Burkholderiales bacterium | reverse complement strand
CGCTGGGGATCGCTATGTTTCTTCGTTTGTCGGAATGGCTCCCGCTTCAGTCCCGCGCTTGATTGTTGCCGTAATGCTGGACGAACCCTCCTCCGGACAGTATTACGGTGGCACCGTGGCGGCGCCGGTATTCAGCCAGGTAATGGCGGGAGCGCTGCGCATGCTGGACATCCCGCCTGACGCGCCGGGCAACAACATGTTACCGCCCTCTGACCTTCCCGAAATCAAGGAGGAAGTATGAGCTCGGGTTTAAGGAACGGGACGCACATGGATATTAGTATTTTTCAGCGCTTGGGAGTCAAAGTGCGAAGGCTCGCCACTGACAGCCGCAGGGTGCAACCGGGTGATACGTTTTTGGCGTATCCAGGCGAAAAATTCGACGGGCGCAATTTCATTGCACAGGCGATTGCCGCCGGCGCGACCTCGGTGCTGTGGGAAAGGGAAGGTTTCGCCTGGAATCGTGAGTGGGAGGCGCCGAATCTCGGCATCGAAGGATTGCGTGACAAGATCGGCGAACTTGCGAGCGATGTGTATGGGCAGCCATCGCAAAAATTACGGGTGATCGGCGTCACTGGCACCAACGGCAAGACCTCGTGCAGCCACTGGATAGCGCAATGCCTGACCCGGCTCGGGAAAAAAACGGCGGTAGTGGGGACCCTTGGCAATGGTTTTCCCGGCGCACTGGAGCCCACCCTCAACACTACGCCGGACGCGGTGTTGCTGCAGGCGCAGATGGCGCAATTCGTGGAACAGGGCGCGCAATGCGTGGCCATCGAGGTGTCTTCGCACAGCCTGGTACAGGGGCGGGTCAACGGAGTGGCTTTTGATATCGCGCTGTTCACCAATTTCTCTCGTGACCATCTGGATTATCACGCCGACATGGAAGCTTATGCGGCAGCCAAAGCCAAGCTGTTTCACTGGCCCAGCCTGCAATACGCCATTATCAATATGGATGACCGTTTCGGCATGCAACTGGCAGCCGGCCTGAAGCAAACGCCGGTAACGGTGCTCGGTTACGGGCTGGGCAAAGGCGAAATCTCCGGCCATCGCCTGAATTTGAGCAAGCATGGCCTGAACCTGGAAATTGTTACTTCTTGGGGCACAGCAAAGTTGCAAAGCCGTATGCTCGGCGCTTTCAATGCCAGCAATTTGCTGGGAGTGCTGGCGACACTTCTGGCAAGCGATGTGCCTCTGCAGGATGCGGTGGGGGCGTTACAGGAAGTGCAGGCGCTTCCGGGACGGCTGCAAGTGTTGAGCGAAAAAGGCAAGCCGACTGTAGTGGTGGATTATGCGCACACCCCCGACGCATTGGAAAAAATGCTGCAAACGCTGCGCGGAATCTTAAACGGCGAAGGCGATGCGAGATTGATTTGCGTGTTCGGCTGCGGCGGTGAACGCGACCGCGGCAAGCGCGCTCTGATGGGTGCGGTTGCCTCACGGCTCGCGGATGCCGCGACTGTCACCAGCGATAATCCGCGCGGAGAAGCGCCGCGCGCAATCATTGAAGACATCCTGCTCGGCATGCAACCCAATTACCGCGTGGTCGAGGACCGCGCCCTGGCGATTTACCAGGCGGTACTTGAGGCGCGCCAAGGCGACATCGTGCTGATTGCCGGCAAAGGGCATGAAACGTACCAGGAAATCAACGGGGTGAGATTGCCATTTAACGATGTTGAGGTGGCGAAAGCCGCGCTGCACCGGAAAGTTTAAGGCGCACCATGCTTGATTTGCAGCAGGCGGCTGCCGCATTAAATGCAAGCGTGAAAGGGAAGAACGTGAGTTTTGCGGGAGTGAGTTCCGATACGCGAACTTTGAAAAGCGGGGAGCTGTTCGTCGCGCTCAAGGGCGAGCGCTACGACGGCCGCGAGTTTTTGGCACAGGCGCGCGAAAAAGGCGCGGTGGCGGCGCTGGTAGCGGAACCGGATTCGACAAACGCTGCAGCAGCGCTTGCGGCGCATGGCGATTTTCCGCTGCTCGTCGTAAAAGACACGCGCAAATCGCTGGGCGAGCTCGCGGCACATTGGCGCAGCCGTTTCGCTATTCCCCTGGTGGCAGTGACCGGCAGCAACGGCAAGACCACGGTAAAGGAAATGCTCGCGGAAATTCTACGTAAGGCGACGGGAACTCCGCAATCGGTGCTGGCGACACGCGGCAACCTCAACAACGACATTGGCGTGCCGCTCACTTTGCTGGAAATGCGCAGCCAGCATCGTTACGCGGTGATTGAAATGGGCATGAACTGTCCGGGAGAGATCGCGTATTTAACCGGCCTCGCCAAGCCTGATGTGGCGCTGGTGAATAACGTTGCGCCGGCCCATCTCGCGGGCTTAGGTTCGCTGGAACAGGCGGCGCGCGCCAAAGGTGAAATTTTTCGAGGGCTTTCCAAAAATGGAGTAGCGGTAATCAACGCCGACGATAAATACGCGGATTTGTGGCGCGGGCTGTGTGCGGGCAAGCGTGTTCTCGACTTCGGCTTAAACCATTCCGCGGCGGTGACAGCGCGCTGCGATTTGCGCGGCAGTGGAGCCGAAATGTTGGTGCAGACAGGCTCGGGTGAAATGCGCATCAGCTTGCAGGTCGCCGGATTGCATAACGCCAGGAACGCGCTTGCCGCTGCGACCTGCGCGCTGACGCTGGGAGTCAGCGGCGAAGCGATTAGCGCAGGGCTTGCCGCATTTACCGGCGTGAGCGGGAGGCTGCAGCGCAAGCTCGGCAAAAACGGCGCGCTATTGATTGACGACACCTACAACGCTAACCCGGAATCAGTGCGCGCGGCGGTGGAAGTTTTAAGCCGCGAGGCGGGAAAAAAAATTCTGGTTCTGGGCGACATGGGTGAGCTGGGTGAGCACGGCCCGGCGTTGCATATGCAAATCGGCGCGCAGGCAAAAACTGCCGGCGTTGACACGCTGTTTACCCTGGGAGAACTTGCGGCCGGCGCAGCACGGCAATTCGGCAAAGGAGCCAGGCATTTTACGCAAATCGAGGAATTGCTGGCCGAGGTTGAAAAACTGCTCGCACCGGGCGTCACGGTGCTGGTGAAGGGGTCACGCTTCATGCAAATGGAAAGAGTGGCGGAAAGGTTGACCGCCGGATGACGAGCGTATTACGCGGGCTCAACGCCCTGGAACAAGAATAGCGTATGTTGCTTGCACTCGCACAATGGCTGGCGCAGGACATCCGCACCTTCAACGTGTTCAATTACATCACGTTGCGCGCGGTGCTGGCGATGCTCACCGCGCTAATGATTTCGTTCATCGTCGGCCCGGCGATGATCAAAAAGCTCGCCGCATTCAAAATCGGGCAGGCGGTGCGCGATGACGGCCCGATCTCGCACTTGAGCAAGGTCGGCACGCCGACCATGGGCGGGGCATTGATCCTGGTTTCCATCGCTTTGACCACTTTGCTGTGGGCGGATTTGCGCAACCGCTTTGTGTGGGTGGTGCTGGTGGTCACCCTGGGCTTCGGCCTTATCGGCTGGATGGACGATTATCGAAAAGTCGTGCAGCGCAATCCCAATGGCTTGTCGGCGAGAACCAAATTTTTCTGGCAGTCAGTCATCGGGCTGGCTGCCGCGCTGTTTCTCGCGTTCAGCACTACGCTGCCGGCGCAGACCATTTTCATCGTGCCGTTTTTCAAGAATGTGGCTTACCCGCTGGGAACTGCCGGATTTGTCGTCATGACTTACCTGGTGATCGTGGGATCGAGCAATGCGGTGAACCTCACCGACGGCTTGGACGGCCTGGCGATCATGCCCACGGTAATGGTGGGCAGCGCGCTCGGTGTGTTCGCTTATGTTGCCGGTCACGCCGTCTTTTCCAAATATCTCGGGTTTCCTTTTATTCCCGGTGCGGGCGAGTTGACCGTATTTTGCACCGCGCTGGCAGGCGCAGGCCTGGCATTCCTGTGGTTCAACGTCTACCCGGCAGAAGTGTTCATGGGCGATGTCGGCGCGCTGGCGCTCGGCGCCGCGCTCGGCGTGGTGGCGGTGATCGTGCGCCAGGAAATCGTGCTGTTCATCATGGGCGGCGTGTTTGTGGTGGAAACGCTTTCAGTAATGCTGCAAGTGGCCTCGTTCAAGTTGACCGGGAAACGCATATTCCGCATGGCGCCGCTGCACCATCACTATGAATTAAAGGGCTGGAAAGAGAATCAGGTGGTGGTGCGGTTCTGGATCATCACCATGATGCTGGTTTTGATCGGACTTTCCACGCTGAAACTGCGCTGATGGAAATGAACCTGGGGCTGTCAGGCAAAAAAGTTCTGGTGCTGGGATTAGGCGACAGCGGCTTGTCCATGGCGCGCTGGCTTCACCGCAAGGGCGCGCAAGTGCGCGTAGCCGACAGCCGCAAGCAGCCGCCGCATGCGGCGCTACTTGCTAGCGAGATGCCGCAGGTGCCGCTGGAGAGCGGCACTTTTCGCGACAGCAGTTTCAGCGGGATAGACATGATTGCTATCAGCCCCGGCGTTGCCCTCCGGGAGCCTCGGGTTTCCGAGGCTCTTAACGCCGGGGTTTTTGTTGCAGGGGATGTGGAATTCTTCGCGCAGGCGCTCAAATCATCCGCGCCGGCAAAGGTGATCGCCATTACCGGCTCCAACGGCAAGAGCACGGTGACCAGCATGGCCGGGGCGATGTGCCGGGCGGCCGGCCTCAACACCGTGGTAGCAGGCAACATCGGCCTGCCGGTGCTGGATGCATTGACGCAGGTGGAGGCGCAAATGCGCGAAGGGAAAAAAGCGCCGGACGTATTCGTGCTGGAGCTGTCCAGCTTCCAATTGGAAACCACTCACAGCCTGGACGCCAGCGCAGCCGCGGTATTGAACCTGTGCCAAGACCATCTCGACCGTTATGACAGCGTGGACGAATATGCAGCCGCCAAGGCGCGCATTTTCTCAGGCCACGGCGCGCAGGTGGTGAACCGCGATGATGATTTCAGCTGGCGCCTTGCCGATCCTGCGCGGACTGTCCTGAATTTCGGTTTGGGAAAACCCGGTGGCAGCAGGGAATGGGGCTTGGTTGATTCAGGCGGCGAACCTTGGCTCGCGCAAGGGGAAATGAAACTGATGCCGCTTAAGGAATTGCCGCTTGCCGGTTTGCACAACGCCGCCAACGCGCTTGCTGCGCTGGCATTGTGCAGGGCCATCGGCATGGAGTACGCACCACTTCTCTCCGCGTTGAAAACATTTACAGGGCTGCCGCACCGCGCGCAAAAGATCACGGAAATTCGCGGTGTGGCGTTTTACGATGACTCCAAGGGCACCAACGTCGGCGCCACCGTCGCCGCGCTGACCGGCATGCCGCAAAAAGTGGTGCTCATTGCCGGAGGCGATGGCAAAGGCCAGGATTTTTCCCCGCTTAAAGCCGCGATCGCCGCTCACGCCCGCGCGCTGGTGCTGATCGGCCGCGACGCAGACAAAATCGCCAAAGCGGTTGCCGGTTGCGGTGTGCCACTGCTGCGTGCGGCCACCATGGAAGACGCGGTAATACTGAGCTTCAGCAAGGCGCAGCGCGGCGACGTAGTGCTGCTTTCCCCCGCGTGCGCCAGTTTCGACATGTTCCGCAATTATGAGCACAGGGCCGAGGTATTCATGCGCGCGGTGCAGGGCCTGCAAGCGCAGCCCAAGGTCGGAGCGAACTAATATGGACTTGCAGAAAAAGCGCGCACCGCTGCCCACATATGATGGGACGCTCACCTGGGTGACGCTGTCACTGCTCGGCCTGGGGCTGGTGATGGTGTATTCGGCGTCCATTGCCATTGCCGAAGCCGGCAAGTGGCATCAGCCGGCATATTTCCTGGTGCGGCACGCGGTATTTCTTGGGATCAGTGTCGCGCTGGCCGCGATCGCATTTCAATTGCCGATGCACGTTTGGCAGCGCATTTCGCCTTATTTATTCCTGCTCGGCACGGGCCTGCTGGTAGTGGTGCTGATACCCGGCATTGGGCGCGAAGTCAACGGCAGCCAGCGCTGGCTGCCGCTGGTGTTCGTGAGCCTGCAGCCGTCGGAATTCATGAAACTGTTGGTGGTGATTTATGCCGCCGACTAC
>DATMDB010000243.1:0-4565 GCA_035558075.1 Burkholderiales bacterium | reverse complement strand
CCGTGGTGAGCTCGAGGCGTCGTTCCGGAACTAGGCAGGCATGCTGTGGGCGTATGCGCCGTGCAAACTGCAGCATCTCCCTGGTGGCCGCCAGTTCAAGATTCATCGGAACATGCAATTTCCTGCGCAGCACTACGACATCTTTGTCCTGAATATGCCTGCGATCTTCACGCAGGTGCAAGGTAATGGTGTCGGCCCCTGCTTGTTCCGCAAGCAGCGCCGCCTGGATCGGATCGGGATAAGTGGTCCCACGCGCTTGCCGCAGTGTGGCAATGTGATCGATGTTAACACCCAGCCGAATCATTTTTTCTTGGGCAAAAGTTGAATTATATCTGTATTAACGGTGGCTCAGTCGGCTTAGAAATGCTGCAGGTCCTTGAGAAGCTGGCGGGTGTGCAGTGTTTGGTCGCCCAGATAATGGTTGATCAGGAGGCGCATTAAAGCCTTGCTCTGTTGCAAGGTCAGCGGATCGCTGTAATCATCCAGCGCCATGTCCAAGAGAGTTTTTCCCAGAAACCTAAACTCATCCTGAGCGCCATCAGCCAATACCGGCCCGTGCTCGATAACATAGCGGTAGTAATGATCCGGTTTGACTGCTGCGCCGGTTTCCGTGTCGTGCTGCAAAGTCAGGGCGTAGCCCAGTTCTTTTAGCAGGCCGATTTCAAAGCGGCGCAATACCGCGGCGAGATTGCTTCGCGCGCCCAGCGCGAGCAGTGTTTGCTGGTAATAATTGAACAAGCGCTCATGTGGATCATTACGCGGCAGTAACTTGAGCAGCAGCTCGTTCAGATAAAACCCGCAAAGCAGCGCCATGCCGGCAAGCCGAGGCGGCCCGGCCTGCCATTCCGCGCGCCGCAAGGTGCGCAGCTCTGATTTGCCGGACCAGGACAGCAACAGCGGCTGGAATGCCAGCAGCACGCCTCGTAGCGCGGACTTTGGCCGCCGCGCGCCACGTGCCACCAACGCCAGGCGGCCGAAATTTTGGGCAAATATTTCCACGACCAGGCTGGTTTCGCGAAACGGGTAGCTATGTAGAATAAAAGCAGGCTGCGAATCCTGTATACCCTTTTCCTGCCCGCTCAAAGGGATTGCCTGCCCCGTATCATTCATAACCCAGCTTTTTCAAGGCCTGCGCATCATCCGCCCAGCCGCTATTTACTTTGACCCAGACTTGTAAAAACACCTTACCGCCGAATAGCTTTTCCATATCCTCGCGCGCCTGGGTGGCGATTGCCTTCAGCTTTTCCCCCTTGGCCCCAATGATGATGGCTTTCTGACCGGACTTGTCAACAATAATCGAAGCCTGAATGCGGCGCACGCCTTGCTCGAATACAAAATCGTCAACCACTACGCTTGCCGCATAAGGGACTTCTTCACCTAGCTGCCTGAAAACTTTTTCCCTGATCGACTCTGCGGCGAGAAAGCGTTCGTTGCGATCAGTGATTTCATCGGCCGGGTAAAGCGGGGGATTTTCCGGCAAATACTCGCGCACCGTCTGCAGCAATTCCTTGAGTTGCAGGTTTTTCTGCGCGCTCACCGGCACAATAGCTGCAAATTGGTGCTCCTTGGATATTTTCTCGATGAACGGCAACAATTGTTTTTTGTCGGCGAGCTTATCAATTTTATTGATCACCAGCAGCGCAGGATGACTAGAAAGCAGTCTCAACACTTGGCGGTCGCGGTTATTAAACTGCAAAGCGTCGATCACCAGCAGCACGGCGTCAACATCCTGAAGACTTTGTACAACGGACCGATTCATGACCCGGTAGAGCGCGTTATGGTACTTTGTCTGAAATCCGGGAGTATCGACAAAAACATACTGCGCGTCGTCGTGGGTCAGTATGCCGGTGATGCGGTGACGGGTGGTTTGCGGTTTACGCGAAGTAATGCTGATTTTCTGGCCCACCAGGCGGTTGAGCAAGGTGGATTTACCGACATTGGGACGTCCGACAATGGCAATCAAGCCTGCGCGAAAAGAAGCGCTCGCCATGCTATGCGCTGCTGGCGAGCTGATACGCTTGCCTTGCCGCGTCCTGCTCGGCGCTGCGGCGGTTGGTTCCCGAACCTGAAGCGCGGATTTTCAACTCAGGGATTAAGCACTCCACGCGGAAATATTGCTGATGCGCCTCGCCTTCGGTGGAAACTACGCTGTATTGCGGCAGCGCGAGTTTTTTGCTCTGCAGCAGCTCCTGCAGCATGGTTTTGGCGTCCTTACCCGGTTTCTGGGGGTCTATTTCTCCCAACAGCGAGGCGTACAGGGTATGAATGGCTTGTTCTGTACGCTCAAAACCGCCATCCAGAAACACCGCAGCAATCAGCGCTTCCAAAGCATCGGCAAGAATTGAGGGGCGGCGAAAGCCGTTGCTTTTAAGCTCCCCTTCCCCCAGCAGCACATGTTCCCCGAGGTTCAGCCGTTGCGCCAATTCAAACAAAGTCTGCTGATTGACCAGGTTGGCGCGCAGCCTGGAAAGCTCGCCTTCGCTGAGGTTGGGGAAACGCTGAAACAAAGCGTGAGCGATGATGCAATTGAGTATGCTATCACCCAAATATTCCAGACGCTCGTTATTGGGAACGCCGTAGCTGCGATGAGTTAAAGCCTGGCGCAGAAGTTCCGGCTTGACGAATGCATAGCCGAGCAGTCGGCAAACGTTTTGGCTATTCATTTATCTGTTGCCGGTTTTCTCCGTTTTGCGGTGGATGCTTGAAAGTCAATGCAGGCCGTAATGTTGGCGACCAGAGGAATTTTTACCGAGTAGTCTGCAATAATCGCCGACTCGTTGCCTTCTCTGACGATTTCCAGGTCTTCGCCTCTGACCGCGGTGATATTATCAATGATCGCGCGCTTGTCGAACAGGTTACGAATCTCCTTGGAAGTAGCGGTTTGCAAGTCCAGTTCCTTGGCTATGGCGTCCACCGCTTTCTGCACGTAAAAGTACTCGATATAAGACGGCAGCACCTTGAACGCGAGCAATGCCGCGAGGATCAATACAATCGTCAATGTCAGAAAACCCGACATGGTGATACCCTGCTCTCGTTTCATGTAACCTCCTTATTCGACAGATTGGCCAATGCGCTTCAGGTTATCAAAATTCCACCAGATCATAAACGCCTTGCCGACTATGTTTTGTTGCGGCACAAAGCCCCAATAGCGGCTGTCGCTGCTGCTGTCCCGGTTGTCGCCGAGCATGAAATAGTGTCCTGCGGGAACAGTACAGCTGAAACCTTCTTCATTGTAGACGCAATTCTCGCGAAACGGGAATTGCCGCACTCCGCTGGTTTGAACCGCCGGCACCTCGGATTGGATGAGAATCGGGTGCAGGTGACCGCCGAGGTTTTCGATAAAACGTTTCGCCACAACGAAATTCAAGCCTGATTCAACGTAATTGTATTCCCCACCGGGTACGGCTTTCACCGCTGTGCCGTTAATCCACAATCGCTTGTTGCGGTAAACAATTTTATCTCCTGGCAGGCCGACCACACGCTTGATGTAATCCAGGGACGGGTTTTCCGGATAGCGGAAAACCATAACTTCCCCGCGTTTAGGCTCGTTGATGTCCAGGATCTTGAGGTTGATAATCGGCAAGCGGATGCCATAAGTGTATTTGTTGACCAGGATGAAATCTCCCACAAGCAGGGTCGGAATCATGGAACCGGATGGAATCTTGAAAGGTTCAACAAGAAAAGAGCGCAGAAGGAATACCACCAGTATCACCGGGAAAAAACTTTTGGGATATTCTACCCACCACGGCTCCGCGCTTTTGGGCCGGCGCCGCGCTCTAAGCCAGAAATGGTCAAGCAGCCCGATTCCGCCGGTGACGATCAGGAGAATGAACATGATAAGCGCGAAATTCATTATTTCTCCACTTGCAGAATCGCCAGAAAAGCTTCTTGGGGGATTTCAACATTGCCGACCTGTTTCATTCGCTTTTTGCCGGCTTTTTGCTTTTCAAGCAATTTCTTCTTGCGCGTGACGTCTCCACCATAGCATTTCGCCAGCACATTCTTGCGCAATGCCTTGACGGTTTCCCTGGCTATGATATGCGAGCCTATTGCCGCCTGCACCGCCACTTCGAACATCTGCCGCGGGATTAATTCGCGCATTTTTACGGCGAGCTCGCGCCCCCGGTATTGGCTGGTGGAGCGGTGCACAATCAGTGACAATGCGTCAACTCTGTCACCGTTGATCAAGATATCCAGTTTGACAACGTCGGCGCTACGGAACTCCTTGAACTCATAATCGAGAGAGGCATAGCCGCGGCTTACCGACTTGAGCTTATCGAAGAAATCCATGACCACTTCATTGAGTGGCAGCTCGTAAGTCAGCATCACCTGCCGGCCCATATACTGCATGTTTTTTTGCACGCCGCGCTTTTCGATGCACAACGTGATTACCGGACCGACATAATCCTTCGGCACCAGGATGGTGGCGGTGATAATGGGCTCGCGGATTTCCTCGATTTTCGAAGAATCGGGCATTTTAGACGGATTCTCGATTTCCATCACCATGCCATCGCGCAACAGCACCTGGTAGATCACAGTGGGCGCGGTGGTAATCAGCGCCATCC
>DATMDB010000242.1:0-3324 GCA_035558075.1 Burkholderiales bacterium | reverse complement strand
CGGCGAGTTGATTTGGCAGCCGCAAAACAAAGGAAAACTGATTGCGCGCCTGAGTAATTTGACCATTCCCGAAGCATTACCTGAAAAAAGCGGGCAGCGAAACCAGAAAAGCCAGCAGAAAAATTTTCCTGCGCTCGATGTCTCCGCCGATAATTTCGTGCTGGGCGACAAAGCGCTCGGCAAGCTCGAATTGCAGGCGGTGCAACAGGGACGCAACTGGCACATCCAAAATTTGCGCCTGAGCAACCCGGACAGTGTGTTAAACCTTGATGGCATGTGGCTTGCCTGGAGCACGCAACCGCAGACCCAAGCCAACCTCAATCTTGAAGTAACAGACATCGGCAACCTGATGGGGCGGCTTAAGCTTCCGGAAGGCGTCAAGCGCGGGAACGCGAAACTGGTTGGCGCTTTATCGTGGGCCGGCAGCCCGCAGCAAATCGATTATGCGACGCTGTCGGGGAATCTGCAGTTGAAGGCAGAAAAAGGGCAATTTGTTAAGCTTGAGCCAGGCATTGCCAAGCTGCTCGGAATCTTGAGCCTCCAGTCACTGCCACGGCGCGCATCGCTCGATTTTCGCGATATCTTTAGCGAAGGTTTTGCCTTCGATTCCATCACCGCCACCCTTAATATTAACCAAGGCGTAATCACAACCGAAAATCTGCGCATGCGCGGCCCGTCAGCGGAGGTAAACATGAGCGGAGAAGTCAATCTCGCGCAGGAAACGCAGCAGCTCAAGGTGCACGTGGCGCCGAATTTAGTTGACAGCTTGTCATTGGCGGCATTCATAGGCGGTCCCATCATCGGCGTTACCGCCTTCCTGATGCAAAAAGCGCTCAAAGACCCGGTTGGGCAGTTCATGTCCTATGAATACAATGTTACCGGCACCTGGTCTGAGCCGGTGGTGGCGAAACTGGGTACCCCGTTCCCGGCGCAGGAAATGCAGCTATGGCAAAATCCTTAGATCCGTTGCGTACCGCGATTGAATTTGCTTAATTCAGTTTGGCGAAAGATGCGCTGAAACGACTGCCCAATGAATACCAAAACATATCTCACGCAAGCCGGCGCGCAACAAGGCGTATTCCGCATTGCCGCGATACAAATGGCTTCCGGGCCCAATGTCGAAGGCAACCTGCACGAAGCGGGGCGGCTGGTCGCCATGGCGGCGCAACAGGGAGCGAAGCTCGTGGCCTTGCCTGAATATTTCGCGATCATGGGCATGAGAGACAGGGACAAGGTGGCGGTGCGTGAAGCCGAGGGCAAGGGGCCGATCCAGCAATTTCTGAGTGATACCGCTAAAAAGCATAAAATATGGCTGGTCGGCGGCTCAGTGCCGTTGGTGGCCTCGGTGCCCGCCAAAGTGCGCAATAGTTGCCTGCTCTACGACGATAAAGGCGAACTGGCTGCGCGTTACGATAAAATACACTTATTCGGCCTGGACCTCGGCAACGAGCATTTCCACGAAGAAACGACTATCGAAGCGGGCGGCGAAGTGGTGGTCGTGGATTCGCCATTTGGCAGGCTTGGTCTCTCGGTCTGCTATGATTTACGTTTTCCGGAGCTCTATCGCGCGATGAAAGAGGTGGATATCATCCTGGTGCCTTCCGCATTCACCGAAACTACAGGCAAAGTGCACTGGGAAACATTGATCCGCGCACGCGCCATTGAAAACCTCGCTTACGTTCTGGCGCCTGCGCAGGGCGGCTATCATGTGAACGGCCGCGAGACGCACGGCAACAGCATGATTGTTGATCCTTGGGGCGTAATCCTGGACCGCTTGCCGCGCGGTTCCGGTGTGGTGATCGCAGGGGTCAATCCCCTGTATCAGGCGAGCTTGAGAAAAAGCCTGCCGGCATTGACGCACCGTACCTTGCATCGAGTTTAATCTGATCCCAAAAAACATGCGCACCGAAACCCAAATTGCCAAAACGCCTTTTGAAACGGCAAACCTTTGCCTGCTTACTCCCTACGGACTGGACAGCCGCGAGCTGCAGCGCGTGTTCGGGACCATGCTTTCACATCACATAGATTATGCCGATTTGTATTTTCAGATCACCCGCAGCGAGTCCTGGAATCTGGAAGAAGGCATCGTAAAATCCGGAAGCTTCAACATTGACCAGGGAGTGGGGGTGCGCGCGGTGTCGCATGACAAGACCGCTTTCGCCTATTCCGATGACATCAGCCTAGCGGCACTGGAAAACGCGGCGCAGGCCACCCGCGCGATTGCGCGCCGGGGAAGTGAGGCGAAAACACAAGTGGTGAAGCGCGGAATGCCGCGCGAGCTTTATCTTCCCTGCGATCCGCTCGCAAGCATTCCGGATACGCACAAGGTTGCGCTGCTGGAAAAACTCGAGCAGTTCGCGCGCCGCATTGACAGCCGGGTGACGCAAGTGATTGTGCATCTCGGCGGGGAATACGAAGTGGTGCTGGTGGCAAGGAGCGATGGTGTGATGAACGCCGACGTGCGCCCGCTGGTGCGCCTGTCTTTGCAGGTGATCGCAGAACGGAATGGCCGCAGGGAGCAGGGCAGTTCAGGCGGCGGCGGGCGTTTTGACTATGCCTATTTCACCGACGATATTCTGCAGCGCTACGCCGAACAGGCGGTGAGCCAGGCGCTCACAAATCTTGACGCAAAGCCTGCCCCGGCGGGCACCATGACCGTGGTGCTGGGCTCTGGCTGGCCGGGCATACTGCTGCACGAGGCGGTCGGCCACGGGCTGGAAGGCGATTTCAACCGCAAGGGCAGTTCCGCTTTCAGCGGGCGTATCGGCGAACGCGTCGCTGCGCCCGGCGTTACCGTGGTGGATGACGGCACCATTGTTCACCGCCGCGGCTCGCTCAATATGGACGACGAAGGTAATCCAACGCAGCGCACGGTGTTGATCGAAAACGGCGTGCTCAGGGGCTACATGCAGGATTCGCTGAATGCGCGGCTGATGGGAGTCCCGGTCACCGGCAACGGCAGGCGGGAGTCATACGCGCATATTCCAATGCCGCGCATGACCAATACTTATATGTTAAATGGTGACAAACACCCGGAGGAAATCATAAAATCCGTCAAACAGGGGCTATACGCGGTGAATTTCGCAGGCGGTCAGGTGGATATCGTAAGCGGTAAATTCGTGTTTTCTGCCGCAGAAGCGTACATTATCAAAGGTGGTAAAATCAGTCATCCGGTAAAGGGCGCAACCCTGGTAGGCAACGGCCCCGACGTGCTGACCCGCGTTTCGATGATCGGCAACGATATGTCGCTTGATCCCGGGATCGGCACTTGCGGCAAGGAAGGGCAAAGCGTGCCGGTCGGCGTCGGCCAGCCGACGCTGCGGA
>DATMDB010000241.1:0-6336 GCA_035558075.1 Burkholderiales bacterium | reverse complement strand
CCTGGAATTCAGCCTGCCGAAGCTCGTCACCATGCGCCGCATCGTGTTCGGCCTGGGCGCCGCGCAAGTGGTGTTCACCTTGCTGATTGTCTTGGTCAGCAGCCTCGCGCTGGGTTTGGAATGGCAAGCGGGCCTCGCGCTCGGCGGGGCGCTTGCCATGTCTTCCACTGCCATCGTCAGCAAAATGCTGGCGGAACGCCTTGAGCTTACCACGCAACACGGCAGGCAAATTATCGGTGTGTTGCTGTTTCAGGATTTGGCTGTGGTGCCGCTCCTCATCATTGTGCCGGCATTGGCGGAAGGAAGCGGCATGGCTTACGCGCTGGGTATTGCCGCGCTGAAAGCCGTGGTGGCGCTGACCGTGCTGCTGTTTTTTGGGCAGCGGTTGATGCGTGCGTGGTTTCATCTGGTGGCAAGGCAAAAATCATCCGAGCTGTTCGTGCTCAATGTACTGCTGATTACCCTCGGCTTGGCTTTTCTCACCGACATGGCGGGCTTGTCGCTGGCACTGGGCGCCTTTCTTGCAGGCATGCTGATTTCGGAAACGGAATACCGCTATCAGGTGGAGGCCGACATCAAGCCGTTTCGCGACTTGCTGCTGGGGCTGTTCTTCGTCACCATCGGCATGTTGCTTGATATCGGGATTGTGCTGGAGAACTGGCTTGCGGTGGGCGGCTTGCTCACGGCGCTGGTGCTGCTTAAGGTTCTCCTGGTCGCGGGCTTGAGCCGCATGTTCGGCAGCCAGCCGGGAATCGCATTGCGCACCGCATTGTGCTTAGCGCAAGCGGGGGAATTTGGTTTCGTGTTGTTGTGGCAGGCGGCAGGCCTGCAACTGCTCGATCCTTCCGTCATGCAAGTGGTTCTCGCCGCCATGCTGCTTTCGATGCTCGCTGCACCGTTCATCATCGAGAGAAGCGAACACCTGGTGCTGCATTTCAGCGGCGCGGAGTGGATGAACCGCGCTATGCAATTGCATAACATCGCGGTACAAACCATGGCAGAGGAGCAGCACGTGATCATCTGCGGTTATGGGCGCAGCGGACAGAATCTGGCGCGTTTCCTGGAGCAGGAAAATATCCCTTTTGTGGCGCTGGATCTCGACCCGCAACGGATAAAAGAAGCGGCAGCGGCGGGTGAGAACGTGGTCTATGGCGATGCCGGCAGGCACGAAGTGCTGATCGCTGCGGGCTTGATGCGCGCCAAAGCGCTGGTGGTGGCGGAATCCAATGTGCAGCTGGCATTAAAAATCTTAAGGCATGTTCAGGAAGCGCGTCCCTATCTGCCGGTGCTGGTGCGCACTGTGGATGATGCCGATCTGGACCGGCTCAAACAGGCGGGCGCCACGGAAGTGGTGGCGGAGATCATGGAAGGAAGCCTGATGCTCGCTTCGCACGCGCTGATGCTGTTGGGCGTGCCGTTAAATCGTGTGCTGAAGCGCATTCGGGAAACCCGCGAGCGGCGTTACGACCTGTTTCGCGGATTTTTCCATGGCGTCACCGACGAGACCGCGCCTGGCAGCGAAAAGTTGCAGCCGCGATTGCAGTCGGTAGTGATTAGCCCGGGCGCGGCGGCGGCAGGCAAAACGCTCGGAGAAATCGACCTGGCAACATATTCTGTTGAAGTGACCGCGGTCAGGAAGGGTAATATCCGCGGACTTGCTCCTTCTTCGGAGACGCGCCTCGAAGCAGGAGACGTGGTGGTGCTGCTGGGCACCGAGGACAACCTGGCAGCGGCGGAGATCAAGTTGATGCAGGGTAATTGATCGACGCAATAAGAAAGCCCGCTTAATGCGGGCTTTCTTAATATCCCCGCAATTCTTTTGCTACTAGAAGACACTGGTTCCGGCACAATCCACGCTGGTGGTCCCGGTCGTTTTCCACGTATTCGGTGCTCCTGCTCCTCCGTTTACGGCGCAGTTGGCGACGGTGGCTGTGCCTTGTGCGGCAAACATGAAAGCACCACGGAAAGGATCGCCGTCATCAACTTTTCTGTCCACTTCGGCCAAGATTTCCACGGGAACCTGGTTGCCTGTCTTGAGATTGTGCCTCTGCGGTTGTGTAGCGTATCCTGCGGCATTGGGATCGCCGTAAATTCTATCGTATTCCAGGTCAACGAAAACGTTGTAAGGGTTTACTGCCGCTGAATTGTTGGTGGGAGGAGCTGCAGCGTAAGCATAACTGCCGTTGATAAAGCCCGATTTTGAGAGGTGTTCCCACACGGCGATTTGCTCATCAATGGTGCCTCCACTGGCTATGCTTTCAATGCGGCCATTGCCGTTGCCGTTAGTGCAGGTCGGTGTGCAGTTGATGGTGGTGGCGGCTCTGTTGTAGTCGCCGGGCAGGGCGCGGAATCGATCCTGGAAACCGAAAAAAGCCGCCTTGATGCCGTCCTGCTGGCCGATAAGATTTCTCACTCTGGCGCTGGTAATGAGCTCCTGGCCTTTCAGCACGCCGCCTAAAAGCAGGCCGATGATCACCAGCACGATGGCGATTTCAATTAAGGTAAAGCCGCTTTGTCTGCGTAACATTGTTGTAGACCCTTTAAGAAGTGTTAAGATTTCCCGCAAATATCATGCCCAGCTCTGGTGTCCTGCCGGAATTTCTTGGGCTTGCCCACGCTGCCAGCCAATGCCGGCGCGGTGATCAGCCCCGTTTATCATCCCCAATCAAACTTATCTAAGCGGCCAAATATACGCCGAACACGAAATATTATCCGGACCAGGAGTCAATTCTTCGGCACCGATGACGATTTTTCCTCATCTTCAAGCCGTTGCAGCCGTTCTGTCAAAAAGCGGATTTCATGGGGATCGGTGACAACTCCGCTTACCAGGAGTCCGCCCAACAGAATCTTGGCGCTTTCCAGTTCGCCCATGTCTTCGAGGATGAAAATAGGCATCTGGCTTGCCCAATGCGGAACATCGGGGGCAGTGGCGTATTGCTTGACGGCTTGGGCATAGCGCAGCGCAAGCGGCAAATCGTTCAAGCGGTGCTTGGCCATGATTGCCGCGTGCGCCAGCCACGGCCAACGCCGGTTGGGATCTTTGAAAAATTGTTGGTAAACGAATTCCAGCATTTTTCGCTGTTTGGGGGTATCCGGCACCTGGGCGTAAATGTGTGACGCCATCAACAGCGGATACTGGCCGACTGGGTCGAGTTCGAGGATGCGGGCAAGCCAGGTTTCAACGCGGTCATAATCGAGATTAAGAAACGGAATGCTGATGCCCGGTTGATTATCGAACGCCTGCAGGTAAAGCGTCATAAGCTGTGACAAGGCGATTGGCTCGCCCAGACTGAGCGCCTCAAGCGTTCTTCCATCCGGAGGAAAAACCAGCGCCTCCGCGTACGCACCGGGACGCGGCCTGCTGGACTGCCACGCAAGCTGCAGGCAGAGGCTCGCTATCAAAATCCATACAACGGATTTGGGCACCGCGCTTACGGCACGTTGTTGCATGCTTACAAATTCTTGCGATAAAGGTCAAATAACGCCGCGCCCACCAGCAAGCCGGTATAAATCGCGCTTTGTGCAACGATAGGCAAAATCGCGCGCCACTCACCGTTTTGGTTGACCAGCCACGCGGTCTGGGTAAAAAGATTCAGGCTGGGCAGCAAAAACCACATGCTGTCCACCAGGAACACTGTTACCTGATGCGACAGGCTGCTCTGATCAAACAGCGTGGAGCCGCTCATCAAGCGAATCGCGGTAATGGAGCGGGCGAGGATGTAAAATGCCAGGACAAAGCTTATGGCGGGCACGATCTGGGTGAAGGTGATGATGCAAAACATGCTTAATGCGGCAACGATCCACAACTCCAGCACCAGCGATGCGCCCCACAGCAACACTGCTGGTGGCGGCGCGAGGAAGAAAACCGGCAGGCAAATAAGAGCGGCCATCAGCAAGGCAATCAGGGAGAACCCCAAAAACTTGCCGCAGGCATAGGCGGCGCGGGGCAAATCCAGGGAAAGCAAAAGCTCAAGTCCTTTATCGTTGAATTCGCGTACCATGCTGCTGGTGATGTAAAGTCCGAGGATGAAAACCGCGGCAAGCCGCAAACCTGCGGCGAGAAAAGCGGTTTGCTGGCGCGCGGTTTCGGTAATCGCGATTTGCTTGACGAACAGGCTGCCTAGAACCGCCAGCAGCACAGTTGCCAGCAGCAGCCAAGGCAGCCGGGTGCGCAGCGCCTCAAGCAAGGTGAAGCGGGTAATTGTTAAGACTTGGTAGCGTGCAGAACCCATGGGACGGTAGCATAAAACCAAGGAGTGAAGTATAAACTCAAATGAAGCGGAATAAATTTGTAAATCGTGAAAGCGCAAGCTACTGTAACAATTTTCATGCCGGGCCATAGCCTATGCCCTATACCGGAATAGTCAGCCTGAGCCAGAACTTTGTCGCTTCTCGTCAGCAATGGTTTCTTGGCCTGATGCTGCTGGCGCTGCACGCAGTGCTGGTATTAGAGATTGATAGTTGGCTTGCGCGCGGGTTTGTGTTGTCGCATTTCGGACTGTTTCTGCTTTGGCAGCCGATATGGAGCGGCGAACGAAATTTGGATATCCGGCATGCCGTGCTGGTAATCGTTGCCGGAGTGTTGTTTACCGCCTGGAACAGCTGGTGGCTGATGGCGGTATGGATCTCCGTGCTGCTTGCGCTAATTGGCGGCAATGTGCCCGGCAAGCGCCAGCGCGGGCAGCGCGCCATATCGCTGCTGGCCGCGACCTACCTGCTCGCCGTGCTCTTGATCTGGGTGGTGCCGCATCTTTTTGCTGATCTCACGTTTCCCGACGCAATGTTGCTGCTGGCCCGCTACGGACTGCCGCTGCCGGTTGTGGCGATATTTTTTATCAAGACGGAAACCGAACCTGAGTCGAGTCAGCGCGTAGTGGATTTGTTTTACAGCCTCTTGCTATTTCTGCTTACTGCCGCGCTGGTGCTGGGCGCAATCGTGGTGAAGCAGGTGAACCAGGGCGGCTACGTGCTGGCTCTTGCGCAAACCCTGGGCTTGATAGCAATTATGTTGTTCGCATTAAGCTGGCTGTGGGACCCGCGTTCCGGATTCGACGGAGTGGGCCAGCTGGTGTCGCGCTATCTGCTCTCGGTTGGCTTGCCATTCGAGCGATGGATGCACAGCCTTGCCAATCTTGCCGACCGTGAAGCCAATCCGGAAAAGTTCCTGATCATGGCGGTACACGAAATCGCCTCGCTTCCCTGGGTCGCGGGAGTAAGCTGGTGGGTGGCGGGCAGGGAACGGAAAGTGGGCGGCGTTTCCAAGTTTCCCGCCGAGTTTTCTTATGACGATCTCAACATGGTTTTGTACAGCAAGTGGGAGTTGAGCCCCGCGCTGCTGCTCCATGTCAAGTTGCTGATCCGCTTGCTGGCGGACTTTTATACCGCCAAGCAGCGGGAAAAGCAGGAGCGGCAAAACGCCTATACCCAGGCGGTATATGAGACCGGCGCCAGATTGACCCATGACGTGAAAAATCTCCTGCAGTCTCTAAAATCGCTGTGCGTTGCTGCAGAAACCAGCGATGCAAATGACGCCGAAGCGCTGCGCGCCCTGATCCAGCGCCAGCTGCCGCAAATCGCGCAGCGTCTGCAATGGACAATGGATAAATTGCAAATACCGCAGACGACGGAAACCCGCGAGGTTCCGGCGCCAGACTGGTGGAGCAACCTCAAGCAACGCTATGTCGGCGAACCGGTTGAATTTAAGGAAATGGAAATTTCCGCAAGCGCGCTGGTCCCGGTTGAGCTGTTCGACAGCATCGCGGACAATCTGCTGCAAAATGCTTTGCAAAAAAGCAAGCTTGAGCCCGGCTTGCGCATCAGCGCAAGTTTTTCATGTGTTTTGAAACCCAAGCTGAGTATCTGTGATGAGGGCGTACCGCTCAACGAATCCGTCGCCAGGCAGCTATTCAAAGGCCCTGTGCCCTCGCAAACGGGACTGGGGATAGGCTTATACCAGGCGTGGCGCCAGGCGGACGAGCAAGGCTACCGTCTGCGATTGGTGAGCAATCAAATCGGCAAAGTATGCTTCGAGATCGCCGCGAAGTAATCTGATAGCCGCTACTGACCGCACCCTTGAGATATTTACGGGTTGACGCAAAACGTCACGACGAAGCCGGGATACGCGACGTGAGTAGCGAGAAAACGAGACAGTACAGAGCAAGTATGGCGGGCTTTTGAGCGACGAGCAACAAAATAGACCGGCTTTGCAGTAGTTTTTATCAGCCTGTTAAGGCAGCCTGCCGGCCGCGACCATTCGGTTGAGGAGGATATTCGGCGTGATCCAGACGACGATGTCATCAAATGGCCCGCCGGCTGCCGCGGGATTATCAGTATAAT
>DATMDB010000240.1:0-2824 GCA_035558075.1 Burkholderiales bacterium | reverse complement strand
AGCGATGAGTTTGCGCACCAGCGCCGAGCCGACAAAACCCGACGCTCCTGTAACCAGCGTGTCGGCCATTTGCCTAAAATCCGTGCGGTTGCATTGGCATTACTCGATACCTAGACCCGGCCCCGCCAGCATTGCCACTGTTGACAATGTCTTCTGCGCGGTGCGGAATGCGCGGCCAAGCGTTATCAGCGTAGGCAACTCTGCGGGATGGGCCAGCAAGGATGTGACGAGCGGCAAAACCTGCAGCCGTCCATACGCATCGACTGCGGATAGCGCGCTCGAGGGAACCGTGGCGGCCGCATGATCGGCGATGACGCGAACCGCCATGAAGGGCACGCCTGCTTGGTGCGCCGCTTGCGCCACCGCCGCACTTTCCATGTCCACCGCCGCCGCACCGACGCGTTTTGCCAAAGCCTGTTTTTGTGATGGATGAGTGATGACCGAGAGGCTTTCCAGCAGAAATCCGCTGCTCGTCACGACATGTCCGGCGACGCGACCTTGAAGCCGGTTGCGCCATTCGCCATCCACTGGAAATACGCTTTGATCTGCGCCAATCACCTGTTGCGGCAGCACCAGGGTTCCGGCGCCGAGTGCGGGATCGAGTGCCCCCGCAGTGCCCCAACTGAGCAAGGCGGTCGCCCCCGCGTCCAGCAATGATTGCGCGGCGTGCAGCGCTTTTTCCCTGCCGATGCCGCAAAGCTGAATCCAGCCTGCGGAATGGTGCAACTCAACTCGCTCATCCGGCGCAAGCTTGCGGCCAACCAGGCAGCGCGCCTCAAGCGGCAGCGCGGCGACGACGCCGATCACAGGCCGTGGCGATTGTGCAGGTTGTAATAGCGCGCCAGCGCCCACAACGGGAAGAATTTGTCGTAGCCGTGATACTTCAAAAAGAAGACCCGCGGGAAGCCGGGCGCGGTAAACTCGGGATCATTCCACAAGCCATGCGCCTGCTGGGTGCGCAGCAGAAATTCCACGCCGCGCGCAACTTCAGGGGAATCCACTTCGCCGGCCGCAATCAGCGCGAGCACCGCCCACGCGGTTTGAAACGCGGTGCTGGAATCGGCGTGCCCGGCTTTTCCCGGATTGAAATAGGTGTCATTGCCCTCGCCCCATCCGCCATCCGCGCGCTGCAGGCGCCTCAGCCACTCCACCGCGCGTCGGATATAAAGCTGGTCCGTAGATTCGTGAGCCAGCTCCAGCGCCGCCAGCACCGACCACGTTCCATAAATATAATTGGTGCCCCAGCGCCCGTACCAGGAGCCGTTCTTTTCCTGCTCCTTGCGCAGGAACTCCAGGCTACGCTTCCACACCGCCTCATATTTAGCGAGGGGGGCAAGAAAAGCAATGCAACGCCCGCTCACATCGCTGGTGGGCGGATCGAGCAGCGCGCCATGGTCGGCAAACGGAATCTCGTTGAGATAATAATAGGTATTGTCAACATCGAAAGCGGCAAAGCCGCCATTCTTCGATTGCATGCCGCACACCCATTCGGCAGCACGCCGCAACGCCTCCCGATAGCGCTCTTGATCAATTCTATGCATTGCCCAACCCACCGCGGCGGTGTCGTCAATATCCGGATAAAAATCATTGCCGAACTGGAACGGCCAGCCTCCGCCCTTGAGCTGCGGCCTTGATTCGCGCCAGTCGCCGGGCGCATCCAGCAGTTGCTGTTTTTCCAGCCAGTCCAGCGCGCGCAGAATTTCCGGGGTTGTTTGTTCACCCGCCGCCTGATGTAAGGCCAGACAAGACAGCGCGGTGTCCCATACCGGTGATGTGCAAGGCTGGCAGTGCGCAGAAGTTTCGTCTACCACCAGCAATTTTCCGAGCGCTTCCTTGGCAGTCACGCGATACGGGTGATCGGCAGGATAACCCAGCCAGGCGAGCGCTTCATGGGCATTGACCATCGCCGGGAAAATTGCGCCCAGACCATCGGTGCCGTTCAGCCGCTCGATAATCCACCGTTCGGCTTTTTTCGTGGCGTAGCGGCGGATAAAACCGGGGATGGCCGGTTCCAGGAACTTGCACAGGCGTTCAAAGCGCAGCAGGATACGATTCAAACGCGACCTGAAAGGGAAATAATTTTTCTCTTTTTCCGGCGGTGTGGTGAACAATTCGCGGATATCCACGCGCTGAGGATTCTTGGCGCGCGCCTTGAGGCTGCATAGAACCGCCAGCGGCACCATCACCGTGCGCGACCAGTAAGACACCTTGCTCAAGTGGAAGGGAAACCAGCGCGGCAGCAGCATAATTTCCACCGGCACCATCGGTATGCCGCGCCACGGAATTTGTGCAAATAGCGCCAGGGTTATACGCGTGAACACATTGCAGCGCGCAGCCCCGCCTGCGGCAAGAATGGCTTCCCGGGCTCTGGCCATATGCGGCGCATCGCGACTGTCGCCGGCCAGTTTCAAGGCATAATAAGCCTTCACCGAACAGCTCAAATCAAATTCGCCGCCGGGGTACAACGCCCAGCCATCGTGGGGCTGCTGGTGGCTGCGCAAATAAACCGCGATCTTGGCTTGCAGCCGGGTATCGATTTCATCCATGAAATGCATCATTAGGATGTACTCGGCTGGTATGGTGCAGTCCGCTTCCAGCTCGAAGCACCAGTAGCCTTCTGCGTGCTGCAGCGCAAGCAGGGCATCGCGCGCAGCGCTGACCGCCTGCCACAGCGAGGCACTGCGTGTTCCGATGGAACGCACATTGGATTGTTCCCGCGCCTTGGCCCAAGAGTTTGTACTGGATGCTAATTCGATGTAGTTCTTTTCAAGCATTCGACCTTTTCCTGAAAATTATTTTTTCTGCACCAAATTACAATGAAGCA
>DATMDB010000239.1:0-2031 GCA_035558075.1 Burkholderiales bacterium | reverse complement strand
CTCACCGTCAGCGCACCGAGGTAAGAAAAAATAAAGGCGGTGATTGCTGCGGGAAAGACGGCGTTCCAGCGTATGCGCACTGTATGGGAATAGCGCAACGCGGCACTGCCGGTGCCAAAAATCGAGGAGAGTTTGTTGGTGCCGAACACCGTAGCGGGCGCAGCGTTCGGCATCACGCTGAACAACGCCGGGATTTGCACCAGTCCGCCGCCGCCGACTACGGCATCAAGCAGGCCAGCGACAAGGGCTGCACCGCAAAGAAAAACGAGATCCACAGAGCCTATCTCGGCAATACTCACGTGATGCGTTGCTAGCCAAAAAGCCACGAATGCGAGAAACGAGGTGCAGTTCGATGCCATTCATCGAACAAACCGAGTGACAAAGCAGGCGCGTTTTTTGGCTGCAACCCGTAGGGACGAGGCGATTTTCGGTTATGCCAGCGTTGCTCGCCGCTTATTGAGAACAACTCAACTGCGCGGCTCGCGCCTTGGCCTACCTCGAAAATTGCCA
Source organism: Burkholderiales bacterium (assembly GCA_035558075.1). Taxonomy (GTDB): domain Bacteria; phylum Pseudomonadota; class Gammaproteobacteria; order Burkholderiales; family JAHFRG01; genus JAHFRG01. The sequence continues at coordinate 1,521 of DATMDB010000239.1, read as the reverse complement.
CCGTCGCACACGCGACTATTACCGAGACAGGCTCTCTACTTTAAAATGACGATTGCAAACGCTCGCGCCGCGCCGCCAATTCCCTAGGCAGGCGCTCCTTGAGTTTATCAAAGAACTCGCTATGTGAAGCAAGTTCCTGCTTCCACGCTTCCCCATCGAGCGACATGAGGATATGGAACTTGTCTGCAGAAATCTCTTCCAGGCCTTTCCATTCGAGATCTTTGTAACCCGGTACCCAACCCAGCGGGCTTTCCGCGGCGTGGGCCCTCCCCAGGCAGCGCTCCACGATCCACTTCAGCACGCGCATGTTCTCGCCGAAACCGGGCCAGATGAATTTGCCGTCCGGGCCTTTGCGGAACCAGTTGACACCGAAAATCCTGGGCGGATGGGCAACGGCGCGGCCCATCTTCAGCCAATGATTGAAGTAATCAGCCATGTTGTAGCCGCAAAACGGCAGCATGGCGAAGGGATCGCGCCTGACCACGCCTTGCTGCGCGGTCGCTGCCGCGGTGGTTTCCGAGCCCATTGTAGCGGCGAGGTACACGCCTTCATCCCAGGAATGCGCTTCATACACCAGCGGCACCGCGGTGCTTCTGCGCCCGCCGAAAACAAAAGCGCTGATTGCCACGCCATGCGGATCGTCCCAAGCCGGATCGAGCGAAGGACATTGGGTCGAAGACACGGTAAAGCGCGAGTTGGGGTGTGCGGCGGGGCGGCCGCAATCCGGTGTCCATTCCTTGCCCTGCCAGTCGGTAAGCTTCGCCGGCGGTGTCTTGGTCATGCCTTCCCACCACACGTCGCCTTCGGGAGTAAGCGCAACATTGGTGAAAATGCAGTTTTGCTTCAGCATCGTCATGGCGTTGGGGTTGGTGTGCTCCGAAGTACCGGGTGCGACACCGAAATAGCCCGCTTCCGGATTGATGGCGTAAAAACGTCCATCCTTGTGCGGCTTGATCCAGGCGATGTCGTCGCCTACGGTAGTCACTTTCCAGCCTTTGAAGTTCGACGGCGGAATCAGCATGGCAAAATTGGTCTTGCCGCAAGCGCTGGGAAAAGCCGCAGCCACGTAAAGTTTCTGCCCTTGCGGCGGCTGCACGCCAAGAATCAGCATGTGCTCGGCGAGCCAGCCCTGGTCCCGGCCCATGATGGAGGCGATACGCAGCGCGAAACATTTTTTGCCGAGCAGCGCATTGCCGCCGTAGCCGCTGCCGTAAGACCAGATTTCGCGCGTTTCCGGGTAATGCACGATGTATTTGTGCTCCTTGTTGCACGGCCAGCGCACGTCTTTTTGCCCCGGCTCAAGCGGCATGCCTACCGAATGCATGCAGGGAACGAATTCACCGTCAGAGCCGAGCACGTCGAGTACCTTGCGTCCCATGCGCGTCATGACGCGCATGTTGACCGCGACGTAAGGAGAGTCGCTGATTTCCACGCCGATATGTGCGATGTTGGAGCCCAGCGGCCCCATGGAAAAAGGAACCACGTACATAGCGCGGCCGCGCATGCAGCCGTCGAAAAGCT
>DATMDB010000238.1:0-3760 GCA_035558075.1 Burkholderiales bacterium | reverse complement strand
AAGCAGTGCCTTAGCCTGATAATCGGGAAATAGCGAAGCGAGATTCTGCCATTCCGGCGGCGCGTAACCGATTCCGAAACGCGCGGCGATTTCACCGGTCAGCCCGCGGTTCTTCAGGTAGGCAATGGCATTTTCCGACTGCTTGAGCTCACTTTTGTAATACTGCGCAGCCTGCAGCATCAATGCCGGCAAATCCACATCATCGTCGCGCTTGCGGCGCGGCGCATCGGGTCTGTCCTCGACCACTTTCATGCCGACGCTCGCGGCAAGCTCGCGCACCGCTTCGGCAAAGCCCATGCCGGTTTGCTCGATCATAAAATCAATGGCGTTACCGTGCGCGCCACAACCGAAGCAGTGATAAAACTGCTTGCCCGGGCTTACCGTGAAAGAGGGGGTCTTCTCATTGTGAAACGGGCAGCGGGCAACATGGTTCGCGCCCGCCTTTTTGAGCGGCACATGGCGCTCGACCACGGCGACGATATCCACGCGATTGAGCAAATCCCGTATGAAACTCTGTGCGATCATGACGGCAGGATAGAAGATGGTGCAATCGGCATATGCGTCAAGCGCCGCAGTGCCCGGTAATATTCAAAAATATTCAAATCCCATTATAGGACACTTTTTGACTGCTTTTTGCCGCAAGAAAAATTCCAAACAGGAAAAGAATCAAACAAGCAGGAATGCTTTTTGCTGAGTTGCGTCTAGTGTGTCGTGGCGCCCAGTTTAAATTTGACTAAAGCGGAGACCTTGGCCATATCGGCGCGGCCGGCGAGTTTGGGTTTGAGCAGAGCCATCACCTTGCCAATGTCTTGCATGCCTTTGGCGCCGCTGGTTCCGACTGCTTCCATCACCGCCGCCTCCACTTCGGCTTCGCTCAGAGCCTTAGGCATGTAGGCTTGCAACACCGTCACTTCGAATTTCTCTTTATCCGCGAGGTCCTGTCTGGCTGCCGCTTCGAACTGCTGTAACGAATCGCGGCGCTGTTTGAGCATTTTTTCAATCACGCTCACCACTTCTGCGTCGCCAAGCGTGATGCGCTCATCCACTTCTCGCTGTTGGATTGCGGCAAGCAGCAAGCGAATCGCCGACAGACGCGCACCGTCCCTGGCACGCAGCGCGGCCTTCATGTCTTCGGTAATGCGGTCTTTCATAGACATGGTGAGGCGTGAGGAGTAAGGGATGAGGGTGTGTGTAGAAGAAGTTGAGTAAGGCGGAATGCTGTTACTCTTTACACCTTACACTTCACTTCTTACTCGGTTCAATACAGCTTGGGCGGCAGCAGTTGGCTGCGCAAACGCTTGTAATGACGCTTCACCGCGGCGGCAAGCTTGCGTTTGCGCTCGGCTGTGGGCTTTTCATAGAATTCACGGGCGCGCAATTCGGTCAGCAGCCCGGTCTTTTCAATCGAGCGCTTGAAACGGCGCATCGCCACTTCAAACGGCTCGTTTTCCTTGACTCTGATACTCGTCATGAGAAAGTGAAATCCTTTGTTCAAATTAGCAAGCTGCGCATTATAACAAGCGGCACGCGGTTTTGGAAAGTATAATGATGGAACCTCTGATTAAGCCCTGCGCAGTTGCGACGGCGGCTTTCCGGGATGGGATGCGCGAAGCAAGGCGAAGCCAATGGCCATTTCCCTTGGCAAGCCGAGCGACAAAGCAGACCGCCCGGAAAGGCGCCCCGGACTCTGTCTCGCGCAGCGTGGTGCGGGAAGGGGCGCAAGCTACTGCAAGAAACATTGTAAAATAGGGCGCTCATGCTGCCGCTCCCGCACCCCAAGCTTCGCTGACCGTGTCGCGGCAGCCGTCCCTTTGGGTTGCGGCAAAATGCGGCGTCTGCGTCGATGCGCTCTTTGGCTTCGTAGTCCTAGCTACGACCTTCGTCGCGCGCCTTGCATCCATCCGCATTTTGCCAGCAACGCAATCCGCGGAGGATTTATCAGAGGTCCCCTTGATACGCCGAAAGCGAGAGTTTAGCCTGCCGCGAGTTGCCGAGGCAAATTCTAGCCTGGTTGCTATAATCCTTTTTTGCCAAGCAGATTTTGATTTTTTTCAATGCTTCCCAGAGAATTTTTGCGCCGACTGCAGCAGGTCCTGCCCGCGCAGGATATTTACACAGACCCGGTGGATTGTTACGCGTATTCCTACGATAACACGCGCAAGATTTTTCCGCCTGACGCCGTGGCATTCCCCACTGAGGCGGCGCAAGTGCGGGCGATTGTTAGATTGTGCAACGAATACAAAATCCCCGTTACTGCTCGCGGGCGCGGCACCGGCACTTCAGGCGGCAGTCTGCCCGAACAAGGCGGAGTGGCGCTTTCGCTGGAGCGCATGCGCCGTATTCTCTCCGTCGACTCTGCAAACCGGGTGCTCGTCGCCGAGCCGGGCGTGCTTAACCAGGAAGTACAGGATGCGGTAAAAGCGCACGGATTTTTCTGGCCGCCTGATCCTTCCAGCGCCGCGTATTGCAGCATCGGCGGCAATCTTGCCACTGGTGCCGGGGGTCCGCATGCCGTGAAATACGGCACGACACGCGATCATGTGCTGGGTCTGAAAGCGGTCACTGGCATGGGGGAAGCGATTAAAACCGGCTGCTACACTACCAAGGGCGTGGTAGGTTACGATCTCACCCGGCTCATCATCGGCTCCGAAGGTACGCTTGCCGTCATCACCGAAGCCACATTAAAGCTTAGCCCGTTGCCTCCGTGCGCGGAAGGCATCACCGCGCACTACCGTGACGCGGCGAGTTGCGCGCAGGCGATTATCGCCATCATGTCCAGACCCCAGGTACCGAGCGCACTGGAATTCCTGGATGCCGGATCGCTGGACCTGATCCGCGCCCATCATCCAGGCATGCTGCCCGATGACTCCCGTGCCATGCTGATGATTGAAGTGGACGGCTCGCAAAATGAAATCGCGGCGGCGCAGGAAGCGATACTCCCCGCATGCAGCAACCACGGCTTGTTGCAAGCGCAAGCGGTAAGCGAAACCAATGCGTTATGGGCAGCGCGCAGGGCGCTGGCGCCGCTTTTGCGCGACATCGCGCCAAAAAAAATCAACGAGGATATTGTGGTGCCGGTGTCAAAATTGCCTGAGCTGCTGCAGGAATTATCCAGCCTGAGCGAAAAATATAATGTTGCCAACGTCAATTTCGGCCACGCCGGCAATGGCAATATTCACGTCAACTTGCTGGTGGACCCCGGCGACGCGGAGCAGATGCGGCGGGCCGCAACCTGTTTGAGCGAAGTATTCGATCTGGTGCTGCGGCTTGACGGCACGCTCTCCGGTGAACATGGTGTGGGGAGCGAGAAACGTGCCTTTGTGGCCAGGGAAATCGACGCGCCGACGATGGCCTTGATGCAAGACATCAAGCGCGTCTTTGACCCCAACAATATCCTCAATCCGGGAAAATTGTTTCCGTAAAAACATTTCACCGCGGAGACGTGGAGACGCAGGGGAATACAGCAACACAGAATAAATTGTGGATCAGGTCTTGTGAATTTTTGTCTTACTCTGCGCCTCTGCGGTAAGTAACCTACTTGCATTCCACCGCTTTGAGCTCACTTCCCGGAAAATCGCGCTGTAGTTCGGCAAGCTTGGTTGCCAGTGCGTCCCCCGCGTCGCGGATCTGGAACAGGGTGCGCTTGACCTGGTGATTGCGCTCCCCGATAATCGCCGACCTTACGCCTTTCGCTTGAAGTTTCGCGAGATAATTCCGCGCCAGTTCCTCGCTTCTGAACACGCCCAGCGATATGGCGTTG
>DATMDB010000237.1:0-2049 GCA_035558075.1 Burkholderiales bacterium | reverse complement strand
GCGGCGAAGGCAAGTGCGGGGTTAAAAACGTCAAAGAAGGCAAATGCGGCGAAGGCAAGTGCGGGGAAGGCAAGAAGTAATTTAGTAATGGTCCCGCATCATGAATATTTCGGGTATTTATGGTGCGGGGTTGGGTCTGCGCCGGGAGTTGATTCCGGCGCTTAAGGCCGCGGTCCCTCCCGAAATCAATTTCTTCGAAATCGCTCCGGAAAACTGGCTGGAAATTGGCGGCGCGTCAAACCGCCACCTGCGTTATTTTGCCGAGCGTTATCCCTTCGTCTGCCACGGGTTGTCTTTATCGCTGGGCGGGCCTGCGCCGCTTGACGAAGTTTTTCTGAAACGCGTCAAAACCTTCCTCCGAGAGCATAAGGTCAAGCTCTACACCGAGCACTTGAGCTTTTGCAGCGACGACGGCCATATGTACGATCTGATGCCGATTCCGTTTACCGAGGAAGCCGTGCATTACGTGTCGGCACGTATCCGCCGCACGCAGGAAATCCTGGAACAAAAAATCGCCGTAGAGAATGCTTCGTTCTACGTCGCCCCCGTAATCAATAAAATGTCCGAGCTCGAATTCATCAGGGCGGTGCTCGAGGAGGCCGATTGCCTGCTGCATCTCGATGTCAATAATGTTTATGTAAACAGCGTCAACCACCGCTACGATGCTCTGCAGTTCATCCGCTCGCTGCCGGCGGAGCGCACCGTTTACCTGCATATCGCAGGCCACTACCGGGAAGCCGAAGACCTGATCGTGGATACCCACGGCGCCGGAGTTATTGACCCGGTTTGGGCGCTGCTCGAGAAAACCTACCAAATCTTTGGTGTCCATCCAACGTTGCTTGAGCGCGACTTTAACATCCCGCCGCTGGAAGAACTTGCGGTCGAAGTCAGGCGCATTGCGGCGCTTCAGACAAAATGGGAGAGGAAGCGTGCCCGTGTCCAGAACGCCTGAATTGCCTTCATTCCAGCAGTACCAGGATCAATTCACGCGACACATTCGCGACCCAAAGCGTAATCCGCGTCCAACGGGAGCCGAGCCGCGGCGCATGAAAATCTACAATGAGCTCCTGTATAACAACCTGGAAAGCTTCCTGCTCGCGTGCTTTCCAATCACGCGCAAAATCCTAGGGAAACGCAGATGGCCAAAATTAGTGCGCGAGTTTTTCACCAACCACCGTTGCCACACTCCGCTGTTCCGGCAAATTCCCGACGAGTTCGTGCTGTATTTGCAGCAAGAGCGTATCAAGCGCGCGGATGACCCGCCCTACCTGGTTTACCTCGCGCATTACGAGTGGGTTGAGTTGGCGCTAGATGTCTCCAACAAGGAAGCCGATCTCGGCAAAATAAACCGCGCTGGGGATCTGCTGCGCGGCAGGCCCGCGCTCAACCCGGTGCTGATCCTGCTGCATTACCCGTACGCGGTGCATCGCATTGGCCCGGAACACCGGCCGCGCAGGAAACAGCCGACCGATTTGCTGGTGTTCCGCAACCTCAGCGACCAGGTACATTTTATCGTACTCAACCCGGTGAGCGCGAGGCTGGTCCAGCTACTGCAGCCCGGAAAGATAAGCGGAAAAGCGGCGCTGGAACAAATCACCGCCGAGATGCAACACCCCGCGCCCGCTGCAGTTAGAACAGGCGGCCAGGAAATTCTGCAAAGCCTGCACCAGGAACAGGCTGTTCTGGGCACCTGGGAATAAGCTAAGGAACCTCTGATTACGACCTTCGAAGCGTGCCTCGCATCCCTCCGCATTTTGCCCGCAACGCAATCCGCGGGGGACTGAATCGGAGGATCCCTAAGGCTTGGCGTTTCGCACTTCAGCCGGCACTTCCACCACTGTCGTACTGCTGTCAGCACGCTGCAAAGTGAGACGCAGCGGTATCTTGTCGCCCAGCTTCAAGGGCCTTTTCAATGCCAGCAGCATGATGTGCAATCCGCCAGGCTCAAACTTCACCGTCTGCTTCGCGGGCAACTCGAGACTTTCCAGTTGCCGCATTTTCATGATGCCGTTCTCGAGCCGCATCGAATGTATCTCTACGCTGCCCGCT
>DATMDB010000236.1:0-6625 GCA_035558075.1 Burkholderiales bacterium | reverse complement strand
GCCAGCGCGTGTAGCTTCACGACAAAACATCAGCATCACTCCCGCCAATCCCGCTGCGGTCGTTGAGCCGATGTTGGCGGATGCTTACCAGGCAATGAAGCAAAACCGCCTTGACGCGGCGCAGGAGTCATACCAAAAAATGCTGATCGCCGAGCCCCACAACGCCGAGGCGATGCTCGGACTCGCCGCCATTGCCGAGCAGCAGAAACAACCGGAAAAAGCGGCCCAGTATTATCTGAAGGTTCTTTACGTGGACCCGAAAAACGCCATCGCCCAGGCCGGCCTGCTCGGGATCGTGGGACGCGCCGATCCCCAGGCAAGCGAGGCACGCCTCAAACAATTGCTCGCACGCGAGCCCTCGGCGTTCGTGTATTTCACTTTGGGGAACCTGTATGCCGAGCAATCGCAGTGGCCAGCGGCGCAAGCTGCTTATTTCCGGGCGTTCCACTTGCAGCCGGACAATGCAGATTATGCGTTCAACCTTGCAGTCGGCCTGGAACACCTTAATCAACCCAAACTTGCCCTGAAGTTTTATCAGCAAGCGCTACTGCTCGCCAAACTCCAGGGCCACTCCAATTTTGAATTAAGCCTGGCGCAAAATCGCATCAGCAAATTGTCCTCACTGGAGTAAGCATGGCAGAGCAGCGTAAAAAACTGCGTCTCGGCGAGCTGCTGATCCAGCAAGGCCTGATCACCCTCGATCAGCTGCGCATAGGGCTAACCCAGCAAAAACAGGAAAAAATTCCCATCGGCCGCCAGCTGGTGAAGCTGGGGTTTGTCAGCGAAGCGGTGATCCGCGATCTGATGGCGCGCACTATCGGCCAGGAGAGCATTGATCTTTCGCAAGTAGTGGCGGACGCCGAAGCACTCAAGCTGATTCCCCAGGAGTTTGCCCGGCGCTACCGCATGCTGCCCATTGCCTACGATGCCGAACGCAAGGTTCTCATAGTAGCGGTGAGCGAAATTTTCAACTTAGTTGCGCTGGACCAGTTGCGCGCCACCCTCGGCGCGCAGATCGAAATCAAGACCATGCTTGCCGGCGAGGCTCAGCTTGAAGAAAGCATAGACCGCTTCTACGGCTTCGAGCTTTCGGTGGACGGCATCCTGGAGGAAATCGAAACCGGAGAGATCGATTACCAGAGCCTGCAATCAGCAGGCGACGAGTATACGCAGCCCATCGTCCGGCTGGTTGGCGCCCTGCTGGTGGACGCGGTGAAGCGCGGCTCCTCGGATATTCACTTTGAGCCGGAATATGCCTTTTTGCGCATTCGCTACCGCGTTGACGGCGTGCTGGAACAGGTGCGCAGCCTGCACAAGACTTACTGGCCGGGAATTGCGGTGCGGCTCAAGGTGATATCCGGAATGAACATTGCCGAAACCCGCGCGCCACAGGACGGTCGCCTGTCTCTCAATCTCAATGGTCGGCCAATTGATTTCCGCGTTTCCACCCAGCCCACCATTTACGGCGAAAACATCGTGCTGCGCGTGCTTGACCGCGAAAAATCCATCATTAGCCTGGAGCGCATGGACCTGCAAAAACATACGGTGGCGATATTGGAAGAAATGTTGGCGCGGCCGGAAGGAATACTGGTTCTCACCGGTCCTACCGGCAGCGGCAAAACCACCATGCTGTATACGCTTCTATCCAAACTCAATAACGAAGCGGTCAACATCATGACGCTGGAAGACCCCGTGGAATACCCGGTGACTATGATGCGCCAGACTTCGGTGAGCGAGGCGGCGAAAATAGACTTCGCCAACGGCATTCGCTCCATCATGCGCCAGGACCCGGACATCATCCTGGTCGGCGAAGTACGCGATCGGGAAACCGCGGAAATGGCCTTCCGCGCAGCCATGACCGGCCACCAGGTGTTCACCACCCTGCACACCAACTCGGCGCTGGGGGCATTCCCGCGCCTTATAGACATCGGCATCCCTCCAGACATCATCGCCGGAAACGTCATCGGTGTGCTCGCGCAACGCTTAGTGCGGCTGCTTTGCTCAGGCTGCAAACAGGCTTATTCCCCAAGCCAGGAAGAAGTACAACTGCTGCGGCTGCCGCCGGATTCCAAGGTCAAGATCTATAAACCGGTGGGCTGCAAGCATTGTCACTCCAAAGGTTTTAAAGGACGCATGGCACTCCTGGAAATTTTGCAAATGGACGGCGATCTGGATGAGCTGGTGGCGCGCCGCGCTACCGCCAGAGAACTCAGAACCGCCGCGCTGCAAAAAAAATTCACCACGCTTGCCGAAGACGGCATTCAGCGCGTGCTCGAAGGCTTGACCAGCCTAGCCGAGGTGTCTCGCGAGGTGGACCTCATCGGACGCCTGACTTAGCAGCCGTCAAGGCCGAGGCGGACGCGCCAAACCCATCATGTCCACGTTCCAGTACAAAGCGGTAGACAAAGCAGGCCGGCCGGCACGCGGCAGCCTCAACGCGATCAACGACGTTGATCTCGAGCTGCGGCTAAAGCGCATGGGGCTCGACCTCATCACTTTCCGCGAGGTCAAGACGACTACGTTCGCGCTGGGGCGCGGCAACATCACGCGCCGCGACCTCATCACCTTCTGCCTCGACATGGAACAGATAACGCGCGCCGGCATCCCGCTTTTGGATGGCCTGCGCGATCTGCGCGATAGCATCGAGAATCCGCGCTTCAAGGAAATCGTCACCTCATTACTCGAGGACATGGAAGGCGGTAAACTTTTGTCGCAAGCAATGGCGACGCACCTTGCGGTATTCGATCATGTGTTCGTAAGCCTGGTGAGAGCGGGAGAACAGGCTGGCAAGCTTACCGAAGTGTTCGAAAATCTTGCGACGACGCTGAAATGGCAGGATGAACTGGTCACCCAGACGCAGCGCTTGATGCTCTATCCCATCCTCGTGCTGATCATCATCATTGGGGTGGTAGTCGCGCTGCTGGTGGGGCTTGTGCCGCAAGTGGTTTCCCTGTTGAAAAGCATGGGACTGGCACTGCCGCTGCAAACCCGCGTGCTGATCTTCCTGTCCGAAACGGTCGTTCACTATTGGCCGTTGCTGCTTGGCGTGCCGCTTGTGGCAGGCATTACCTTTAGCATGGCGGTGCGGCAAAGCAAGAAAGCCCGCTATTGGTGGGACTATCTGAAGTTGCATTTTCCAATCACCGGCGTGATTCTGCAAAAAATCATCTTGGCGCGCTTTGCCAACTTCTTTGCACTGATGTACCAGTCCGGCATTACCATTCTGGATGCCATCAAGACCAGCGAGGGAATCGTCGCCAACCGCGTGATTCTCGACGGCCTGCAGCGCGCCGGGCAGCAAATCGGTTCGGGCGAAAGCCTTACCGAAGCGTTCCGCAGCTTGGGTATGTTCCCGCCGCTGGTGCTGCGTATGCTGCGCCTCGGTGAGAACACCGGTTCGCTGGATACCGCCTTGCTCAATATCAGCTATTTTTACAACCGCGATGTCAAGGAAGCCGTGGATAAAGGGCTGAGGCTGCTGGGGCCGCTCACCACCGTCATCCTGGCATCAATTTTGTTATCCATCATGGTGGCGACGCTGCTTCCAGTGTACGATATCCTGGGTAAGCTTAAGCTTTAATCAACCTTATGGCCCACAAACTTTTCTTATGCGTTTCCGCCACCCTTGCCACCGCCGGCCGCTGGGATGGTGGCAAGCTGGATGCGGTCCAGGTATTTGCCAACGATGAAAACGGCTGGTCCGGCTTTAATGGATTCCTGCAGAGCAGCCCGGGAATACCGGTGTACATCATGGTGGATGTGGTTGAAGAGGATTACCGCTTTGAAAACCTGCCGCATAGTTTTGGCCGCGACCGCAGGGAAATGGTCTCCCGCAAGCTCCGGCAGCTGTACCGCAACAACCCCTACTGCAGAGCCTGGCTGCAAGGACGGTGGATTGACAAGCGGCGCGATGACCGCTATCTGTTCGCAGCGTTGACCAACCCGGACTTGATTGCCGGGTGGCTCAATGTCATCGAGGTGCAGCACGCACCCTTGGCGGGGGTCTACTTGCTGCCGATGGCCACCCATAATCTTCTCAAAACATTCGGCCTGGACAAATTCAGCAGCCTGCTTCTGGTGACACAAAATAGCGCCGGGCTGCGCCAGACCTTTTTCCACGAGCAGAAACTGCGCATCAGCCGCCTTACGCCGCTGGAAAATATCCAGGACGAATCGCGCATGGCCGAATATGCCGAGGAAATCGGCAACACCCGGCTCTACCTCGCGGCGGTGAAGATCATGACCTTGGAAGAGCCGCTGCTCGTTGCCATCCTTGATCAGAGTGAAACACTGGTTGGGCTCAGCAGAGAGCTGGTCAAAAAGCAGTCCAATGTCCTGTGCCAGCATTTTGGCCGCAGCGATATCGTGGCCAAACTGGGACTGGATCCGGAGTTGCTGCGATTGTCTCCCGACGTGGTGTATTTGCACATGCTGGGAGCGCAGCAGCCGCCGATCAACCTCGCGCCAGCCGACAAAACCCGGGGCTTCTGGCTCTATCAGACACGCCGCAATATTTACACGGCCAGTGCAGCAGCGGCATTGCTGGCCGCTTTGTGGTGCGGAAACAATCTGTATCAGCAATATGATTACAAGGCGCAAGCATTAGTAACGGTGCGGCAGACCGAACAGCAGCAAGCGTTGTATCTGGAAGTCACCAAACAGTTTCCGGCGGCGCCGACTTCAGCGGAAAATTTGGGAAACGCCGTTGAGATCGCGGGAAAAATCAGGCAGAGAGGGCGCACACCCGAACTTATGATGAGCGTAATCAGCCAGGCGCTGGACGCAAGTCCCAATGTAATGCTGAAAAGCATGACCTGGAAATACGGAAAAGAGGGACAAGAAGCCGAGCTGGCGAGGCAGTCCTTGCAAGGGGTCGGCGTAATGAGGCAAACCGGCGTGGTTGAGGCGGAAATCAGACCGTTCAATGGCGATTACCGCGCCGCGATGACCAGCATCAACAGCTTCGCTGAAAAACTCAGGCAGGATACGAATGTCGCCACAGTATCCGTGGTGCAGCTGCCACTCAACATCAACCCGGGAACCACCTTGAGCGGGAATACCACCGAAAGCCACGAGCAATCTTCCAGCGCCCCTTTCAAAGTCGCGCTCTCATTGAAGCGGGAACCATGAAGCCATCGGACCTGCGCGCGCTTCGCATGCCGCTTGCCGTGCTGCTCACGGTCTTGCTGGCGAGCGGCGCGCTGATATATTACACCAAGCGTTTAGCAGACGCTTCGTTCCACCAACTGCAGCAGCAGCAAAACCAGTTGCGCGAAGCACGCATCCGTTACCAGAAATCCGGTGATGAAAAGGAAATCATCAACCGTTACCTGGATGACTATCTGCGCTTGCAGAAACAGGGCTTCATCGGCACCGAGCCGCGCATCAACTGGCTCGACGGATTGCGTGTCGCGAACCAGCAAGCAGAGCTGTTCGGAGTGGAGTATCAGATTGGCGCACAGCAGCCGTATGCGCTCGCCGCTGAGTACAGTCCCGGCAATTTAGCCCTACAGCAGTCGCTGATGAAACTCAATTTCCGCCTGCTGCACGAGGGAGACCTGATACGCTTCTTCAACATCCTCTCTACAAAAAACGTCGGGCTCTTCCATCTTGACCAGTGTAAACTGGACCGGCTCGGCAACAATCCCGCCATCCTCCGTTTTCAGCCCAACTTGCAGGCCGAATGCAGTCTCACCTGGATCACCCTGACTCCTGTCGACTCCACGGGGAGCAAACTATGAGATGGGTGGCATTGATCACGCTGATGCTGCCGCTTATCGGCTCCGCGGCGGAACCGCTGGGGCGGCTGTTTTTTAGCCCGGAGCAGCGCGCCACCCTCGACAACGCCAGAAAGCAGAATATCAAGATTAACGTCGAGACAGAAACACCCACTCCGGAAATCATCAGTGTCAACGGCATGATCCAGCGCAGCGACGGCCTATCCACCGTCTGGGTCAATAACCAGCCGCTCAATGAGAAGCACGCGCCGAGCGGCATAAGAATCATCAGCCGCAGCTCAGGCGATGCCCGCGTCACCCTGCAACTGCCACCATCCAGCCGCAATGTGGATTTGAAAGTCGGGCAAAACCTGGATGCGATAAGCGGACAAATCCAAGAAAATTATCAGAGACGGCCCCTGCCTCCGCTATACGAGAAAATAACCACTCCATCAGCGCAAAGCACTCAACCGAATGCGGTCGCGACCCCCGCACCTGCGTCTGAAAAACCAAAATCCAGAATTTCCGCCAGGAAAGCTGACGACGAGGTTGCCTCAGAACCGCCTCCACAGACCGATGAGCAATCCGCAATCCCCTCTCCATCGCAGCCCGCCACAGTTCAATATTGACAGCGCTCCCATGCAGCGGCGCAGCGCCGGACAACACGCATTTTCCAGGGAAAGCGGACAAGGGCTGTTCGTATTGCTCGCGCTGCTTTTTTTTGTCGGCGCGGGCCTGATATTTAGCCTTGCCAGACCCGCTCCGCCGAACATCAAACATGACAAGCAAACCACGGCAGCGCTGGCGGAGGCAAAAGCAGCGTTGATCGGCTACGCGGCCACGGATCTCAATCGCCCCGGTGAACTGCCTTGCCCGGATGTGGATAACGACGGAGCGAGCACGCCCAT
>DATMDB010000235.1:0-6153 GCA_035558075.1 Burkholderiales bacterium | reverse complement strand
ATTCTTCCGTCTGCCTGGTAGCGCGGCCGATGACGAACATCTTGCGGAAGATGTACCACCATGACATCAGCGAAACCAGCAGCAACAGGGCCATCACCAGCTGCACCAGCAGGCTGGCGTTAGCCACCATGCCGAATAAAGACAAATCCTGAGAGACGTTTATATTCACGGTTTTCTTCCGAGTTTTTCGATGATGACTTCGGGAAGGGGCATAAAGATCCTCACCCCATCCCTCTCGCGCAGGGACTTGCATTCATCGCATTTTAGACCGCAATACATCACGCGGGTATTGCCGATATGGGTTCTACCCTTTCCACAGGTCGCCGGTCGCATCATTTTTAGGCAGCGCCAGGCCGAAATGCCGGTAAGCGCTGGCGGTCGCCACGCGCCCGCGCGGCGTGCGCTGCAAATAACCCTGCTGGATGAGATAAGGTTCCAGCACATCTTCGATGGTGTCGCGCTCTTCGCCGATGGCAGCGGCAAGATTGTCCACTCCTACCGGCCCACCGCTGAATTTTTCTATCACCGCAAGCAGCAGCTTGCGGTCCATCACGTCGAGCCCGATGGCATCCACATCCAGCATTTTCAACCCGGCATCGGCGACTTCGCGGCTGATTGCGCCCTTGGCTTTCACTTCCGCGTAATCCCGCAGCCGCCGCAGCAGGCGATTGGCGATACGCGGCGTGCCGCGCGCGCGACTGGCGATTTCCTGCGCGCCGTCGGCGCTGACTTCCACGTTCAGCAGCCGCGCCGAGCGCGCCACGATTTGTTTCAATTCATCTGTGGAATAAAATTCCAGCCGCGCCACGATACCGAAACGGTCGCGCAGCGGATTGGTAAGCATGCCGGCGCGGGTGGTGGCGCCGATCAGGGTGAACGCGGGCAAATCCAGTTTCACCGAGCGCGCCGCCGGCCCTTCGCCGATCATGATGTCAATCTGGTACTCCTCGAGGGCAGGGTAAAGAATCTCCTCGACTACGGCGCTCAAGCGATGGATTTCATCAATAAACAACACCTCGTCCGGCTCGAGATTGGTGAGGATCGCCGCGAGATCCCCGGCGCGTTCCAGCACCGGGCCTGAAGTGTGGCGCAGATTCACTCCCATTTCCCGGGCGATGATGTGCGCAAGTGTAGTTTTGCCCAATCCCGGCGGACCGTACAACAAAACGTGATCGAGCGACTCGCGGCGTTGGCGCGCAGCCTTGATAAAAACCTCCAGCTGCCCGCGGATTTTTTCCTGTCCTATATATTCGCTTAAGCTTTTGGGACGGAGCGTGCGCTCCAGCGCTTCTTCCTGGGGAGAAAGCGGTGCGGCGGTAATCAGGCGGTCGGTTTCTATCATTCGGTAAGGAGTGAGGGGTGAGGGGTGAGGGGCGAAAGTATTTGCAGGTGCATTTGGTTTTTTACTCCTTACTTCTCACTCCTTACTCCTCACGCTTTTGATAACAGCTTCAAGGCCTGGCGTATGCCATCGGCAACCGGCAGCCCATCGGACAATTGCCCTATTGCCCAGTTCGCTTCGCGCTCATTATAGCCCAAAGCCAGGAGCGCATTGAGGACATCCTGGCTCCTGGACATGGCGGGAGCAGCGTCGGGACTTAAAGTCATTTCCAGCTTGCCGCGCAATTCCAGGAGCAGACGCTCCGCTGTCTTTTTGCCGATGCCTGGAATTTTGATAAGCCGGCCGCTGTCCTGATTCGTCACTGCTTGTGCCAGATCGGCGACGCTCAAACCGGAGAGCACGGATAACGCGATGCGGGCGCCGACGCCGCTGATTTTCAGCAACTGCCTGAACGCTCCGCGCTCCTGCTCGGTGGCGAAACCGAAAAGCAAATGCGCGTCTTCACGCACGACAAGATGAGTATGCAACGTTATCTGGCCGCCGATCACAGGCAATTGGTAGAACGTGCTCATCGGCACATCTAATTCATATCCCACGCCTTGCACATCAACCAGCACTGACGGCGGGCGTTTTTCGATGAGCTTGCCGGTGATGCTGCCAATCATTTGAGGCCTCTAAAAAACAAGTATTTTGTGTCAAGACAAGGCGCGAGGTTTTTTGCAAGCGCAGCATACAAAGTAGTATGTAAGCGAAGCAAAAAACCGAGCAACGCAGTATTGGCGCAAAAGACGCCGCTTTGCAGAGACCTCACACCAACCTCCCTTTTTTCATGCGGTATCCGGTGGCTGCAAGTTTGCCGAGTCTAGTGTGCGCATGACAGATGGCACAGGCCAGGGCGTCGGCGGCATCGGGACTGGGATTTCCCGGCAGGCGCAGAAGCCTGCGCACCATTTCCTGCACCTGTTCTTTTTTGGCGTGGCCTTTGCCGACCACCGCCTGCTTCACCTGCAACGCGGTATATTCCAACATCGGCAAGTCGCAGCCCACCACCGCACAGATCGCCGCGCCGCGCGCTTCGCCCAAAAGCAGCGTGGATTGCGGATTGACATTGACGAACACTTTCTCCACCGCCACCTGTTGCGGCTGGTATCGGGCTATCACTTCGCACACGCCATCTAGTATGGTTTTGAGACGCAGCGCCAGTTCGCCCCCCGATGTTTTGATGCAGCCGCTAGCGACGTAATTGAGCTTTTCTCCGGATTTATCGAGTATGCCGAATCCGGTGACTCTTAATCCCGGATCAATGCCCAAAATGCGTAAGCGGTGAGGAGAAAGGGTTGAGGTGTTTTCAATCATTGGATTAACCCGCCCCGCTCTGAATTTACTCCTCACTCCTTACTCCTCACCGAGTACTGCGTTGGTATAAACCTCCTGCACGTCATCGAGGGCCTCGAGCGCTTCGAGGAGTTTCTGCATGCGAACCGCGTCGCCCCCTTTAAGCGGATTGTCATTAAGCGGCTTCAGGGTCACTTCCGCCAGTTCCGGCTTGAAGCCGGCTTTTTGCAGCGCTTCCTTGACTGCGACAAATTCATGCGGCGAGCCGATCACTTCGATGCTGCCGTCATCATTGGTAATCACGTCCTCCGCGCCGGCATCCAGCGCCGCTTCCATCAGCTTGTCTTCATTGGTGCCCGGTGCGAAAACCAGCTGCCCGCAATGCTTGAACAAATACGCCACCGAGCCGTCGGTTCCCAGATTGCCGCCGTTCCTGGTGAAGGCGTGGCGCACGTCCGCCACGGTGCGCACCCGGTTGTCAGTCATGCAATCCACGATGACCGCAGCGCCTCCCGCGCCATAGCCTTCGTAACGCACCTCTTCGTAATGCACGCCCTCCAGATCGCCGGTGCCGCGTTTGATGGCGCGCTCGACATTGTCCTTGGGCATATTATTTTCGCTGGCCTTGTCAATCGCCAGGCGCAGCCGCGGATTCATCGCCGGGTCCCCGCCGCCGAGCCGCGATGCCACCGTGATTTCTTTGATCAGCCGGGTGAATATCTTGCCGCGCTTGGCGTCTGCCGCCGCTTTTTTATGCTTGATGTTCGCCCATTTGCTGTGGCCCGACATGACGTCCCCGATTCCGGCGTTCTCCTTTTAAACCTTGTAATGGTAACATTGCAATCGGCCTTTATAAAAATCCGCCGTAGAAAGCGTTAGGGTTTTGTGATTTTTGGAATCCCCTGTGAGCTGCCGAGCAACGCAGCCCAAGCGGGGAGGCTGCCGCGACACGGTGAGCGAAGCTTGGGGTGCGGGAGCGGCCAGCAATAGCGTCCCATTTCACGGTGTCTCCTGCGGCAGCTTGCACCTCTTCCCGCTCCACGCTGCGCGAGTCCGAGTCCGGGACGCCTTTTTT
This sequence comes from Burkholderiales bacterium, assembly GCA_035558075.1. Taxonomy (GTDB): domain Bacteria; phylum Pseudomonadota; class Gammaproteobacteria; order Burkholderiales; family JAHFRG01; genus JAHFRG01. The sequence continues at coordinate 2,401 of DATMDB010000235.1, read as the reverse complement.
TTGGTGACTTTCTTTTGGCCGCACAGAAGTAAAGTCACCAGCAGCCGGGCTGCCCCCGGCGAATAAGATTTCTCCTCACCCCACCTTCTCCCGCAGAGGTAGAGCGAGTAGATGAGGATACTTCTCCCATCAAAGGAGGGGAGATTTTGTCATCTTGTAGGCAAATAACCGTGATTACCACCATTTTCATGCCATTGACGCTGCTGAGCGGCATCTTCGGCATGAACTTTAAGCACATGCCTTTTCTGGGATGGGAGAGCGGCTTCTATTTGCTCATGGGGCTCATGGTCGTCATCTCACTCGCCCTGCTCGCAGTGTTCTGGCGCATAAGGTGGCTGCGTTGAACTGACTCAGACATTAAACCGGAAGTATATGATGTCCCCGTCCTTCACAATGTAGTCCTTTCCTTCCAGCCGCATTTTTCCCGCTTCGCGCGCGCCCTGCTCGCCTTTGCACGTCACGTAATCGGTGTAGGCAATCACCTCGGCGCGGATAAAGCCCCTTGCGAAATCGGTGTGAATCTCACCTGCCGCCTGCAGCGCGGTGTCGCCTTTGTGGATAGTCCAGGCGCGCGTTTCCCTGGGGCCGGTGGTGAAAAAAGTGTGCAGGCCCAGCAAATCAAACGCAGCGCGGATCAAGCGGTTCAATCCCGGTTCCTGCATGCCCATGTCCTCGAGAAAAACTTTCTTGTCTTCCTCGCCGAGATCGGCGATCTCCGCTTCCAGCTCTGCGCAAATCGCCACCACCGGCGCATTCTCCGATTTGGCATGCAGCCGCACCTTGTCCAGCAGCGGATTATTCTCAATTCCATGCTCCGCAATATTGGCGACATACATCGTGGGCTTCGCGGTCAATAAGAACAGCGGCTTCAACAACCACTGATCCTCTTTGGCGAGCTGCACGCTGCGCGCAGGCCTGACTTCGTCCAGAGCGGGACGAATCTTATCGAGCACGGCGATGATGCGCTGCGCCTCCTTGTCGCCGCCCGCCTTCGCCGCCTTGGCGTAGCGCGCGTACTGTTTTTCGATTGTCGCTAGATCGGCGAGGGCGAGCTCGGTATTGACGATTTCGATGTCTGCGACGGGATCAATCCTGCCAGCGACGTGCACTACATTCTCTTTCTCGAAGCAGCGCACCACGTGCACGATGCCATCGGTTTCGCGGATATGCGCCAGAAACTGGTTGCCCAGTCCTTCGCCCTTAGACGCGCCCGCGACCAGCCCAGCGATGTCAACGAACTCGGTAAGCGCAGGCTGTACTTTCTGCGGCTTGGCGATGTCGGCGACCGTCTTAAGCCGCGCATCAGGCACTTCAACGATGCCGACATTGGGCTCGACGGTGCAGAACGGATAGTTTTCCGCTGCGACGCCGGCCTTGGTCAGCGCGTTGAATAAAGTGGACTTGCCGACGTTGGGCAGCCCCACTATCCCACACTTGAGGCTCATTTATCCTGCCGGGTGTGTAATTTCAGCATCGCCGCCTGAAGTTTGCCTTCGGCAATCAGCGGCCAGATTTCAAGGCTTTGATGAATGGCCTGCTCGATGAGCTTTGCTTCTTCGCTGCGCGGCCTGTCCAGCACATAATCCACTACCAGCGATTTTTCGCCGGGATGCCCGATGCCGATGCGCAACCTCCAGAAATCCTGCGTGCCCAGATGCGCAGCGATGTCCTTGAGGCCGTTGTGTCCGGAAACGCCGCCGCCCTGTTTCAGGCGCGCCACTCCCGGCGGCAAATCGAGCTCGTCATGCACCACCAGAATTTCCTGCGCGGGAATTTTGTAAAACCTGGCGAACGCGCCGACGGCGCGGCCGCTTGCGTTCATGAAAGTTTGCGGCTGCATCAGCCAGCATTCCTCGTCCTCACGCGCAAATTTACCCAGCAGGGCATTGAATCGCGCCTCAAGCTTGAGCGAAACCCGTTCCCCTTTGGCAAGGTGCGCAAGCCAGCGGTATCCGGCATTATGCCGGTCAGCCGCGTGTTCCTTGCCAGGATTACCTAATCCGACGACTAATTTCATATAGGAACCTCTGATTAAGTCCTACACGGTTGCGACGGTGCGCAATCCGGGTGCAGGGCGAGGCGTGAGGAGCGCCGTTTGGTGGAGGCCAAACAAGCGACGAACAACAAAACCATGCGACCGGAAAGCGCCCCGGACTCGGACTCGCGCAGCGTGGAGCGGGAACGGGCGCGAGCTGCTGCAAGAAATACCGTTAAACGGGGCGCTCATGCTGCCGCTCCCGCACCCCAAGCTTCGCTGACCGTGTCGCGGCAGCCGTCCCTTCGGGTTGCGGTAAAATGCGGCGTCTGCATCGTGCTCGCCGAAGCGTGGAGCTCGGTACGTGCGACCGCGGAGGCGAGCGCTGGACCGCGCAACCACAATCCGGCGAGCCACGTCCCGCTC
>DATMDB010000234.1:0-4857 GCA_035558075.1 Burkholderiales bacterium | reverse complement strand
GAGAGATGGCTGCCGGATCATCCTGATGACGCCTGCCTGCTGCTCACCCTGGGCAGGCTGTGCGCCCATCAAGGACTCTGGGGCAAGGCGCAAAGCTATCTGGAAGCCAGCATCGGCGTGGAGCCGACGGCTACCGCGCATCGGGAACTCGCGAAACTGCACGAAAAAATCGGCCAAAGCGAAGCGGCGGATGTTCATTACCGGAAAAGCCTCGATCTGGCTGTGCGGCAATTGCGCGATATTACGGGCGGCAGGCGCAAGACCGCGCTTTGATTTTTTGAATCGCCAGCCCGGAAATAGAGAAACGTTATCCTGAGCCCTTTGATTTAACTCGGGGTAAACTTCGCGAAGGATCTGCTTTTAAACCAAAACGGATTCTTCGGCGGAGCCCGCACTGAGCAGTGTCGAAGCCCTGAGAATGACAGCCAAAAACCTTTTGGCTGTTCAGGATGCCGGCTTGGGATCGTTGGAGAAGGTAAATGCGTCGGAGTAGAACTCTTCCAGGGAGAGCTTGCACATGGCGGTGAAATCGCGACGCGCTGCTTCCACCATCACCGGTGCGCCGCAGGCGTAAACCTGAAAGCCGCTCAAATCCGCAAAATCATCCATCACCGCCTGATGCACCAGGCCGCTGCGCCCCTGCCAGCGGTCTTCGGGCAGCGCTTCGGAGAGCACCGGGATAAATCTAAAATTATCGTGCTCCCGCTGCCATTGCTGCGGCAATTGCTGCATGTATAAGTCGGCGCGCTTGCGCGCTCCCCAGTAGAGGATCATCTCACGCTGACTTTCCTTGTAGAAGGCGTGCTCGATGATGCCCTTGATGGGCGCGAAGCCGGTGCCGCTGGCGACAAAGATAATCGGCTTGTCGGAATCCTCGCGCAGGAAAAAAGTGCCGAGGGGCCCTTCGAAGCGCAAGATATCGCGGTCTTTTATCTTGTTGAACACGTAATCGGTGAACGCTCCGCCCACGATATTACGGACGTGCAGTTGCAAGCACTCGTCGTCATGCGGCGGGTTTGCCATCGAGAAACTGCGGCGCTTGCCCTCTTTCATGAGGATGTCAATGTACTGGCCGGCGAGGAACTGCAAGCGTTCATTGGCGGGAAGCTTGAGGTAAAGCACCATCACGTCGTCTGCAGGCCGTTCTGTTTTCTGCACCCGGCACGGCAGTTTCCTGATTTGAATGTCCTTGACCGCGTTGATTTCGCGCGCTTCTATAACCAGACCGGTTTGCGGCTTGGCCTGGCAAAATAGCGCCATGCCCGCAAGTTTTTCCGCTTCGCTGAGCGCGCTTTCCTGATAGACGCCGTAATCCACCTGGCCTTCGAGGATTTTGCCCTTGCACGAACCGCAGGCGCCGTTGCGACAGCCGTACGGCAGGCCAAAACCTTGGCGCAGCGCGGCTTCAAGCACGCTTTCGCCGGAGTCGACGGAAAATACGTGATCGCTTGGCTTGATGGTGACCTGAAAAGACATTCAAATAACCCTTAACGGCAGGCGTACCATTGTAAACATGGATGCCTTAAACTATGAAACATGAGACGGCTGTTGATTATCGGTTGCGGCGACGTCGCGCTGCGCATGGTGCGGAAGCTGCCCGCCGGCTACCGTATTTATGCAGTCTCCCACTCACCCGAGCGCTACCATCTGTTGCGCGAGCACGGCATCACGCCCATACCCGGCAATCTCGACGAACCGGATACGCTGCAGATTCTCGGCGGGCTTGCGCATGATGTGGTGCATTTTGCGCCGCCGCCAGGCCGGGGTACGCAAGATACACGCACCGCACATCTGCTTGCGGCGTTGACAAAGGGAAAAATTTTACCACATCGGCTCATCTACATCAGTACCAGCGGTGTCTATGGCAACTGCGGCGGCGAAATTGTTCCCGAAACGCGCCCCTTGCAGCCGCATACCGCGCGTGCCAAGCGCCGCTTGGATGCCGAGCGCAGAATCCGCGAATGGGGACAGCGCGGCCGCGTGTGCGTGACCATTTTGCGCGTGCCGGGAATTTATGCCGGCGATCGCTTGCCGCTGGAGCGCGTCAAAAACGGCACCCCTGCGCTGTTACCCGAGCAGGACGCGTACAGCAACCACATTCACGCGGACGATCTGGCGCGCATCGTGATTGCGGCGTTGCGTTTCGGCAAACCGGGAAGGGTGTATAACGCCAGCGACGATTCCGAGCTCAAGATGGGTGATTATTTTGATCTGGTCGCAGACCGCTTTGGGCTGCCGCGCACGACACGCATTTCATATAGTGAAGCGTGCCGGCGCATCCCCGAGAACCTGTTGTCGTTTATGCAGGAATCGCGGCGGCTTGCAAACCGGCGCATGAAGCGCGAATTACAAGTGAAATTGCGCTATCCGCTGGTGGCTGATGGACTTGCCGCGGCACGGGAAAAGCCAGCTATCGAATTTGCGGGGACGAATTAGTAAAATTGCTGAACTTCGCAGCGAGAATCCCGTCTTAGCTGGTATCTGAAGGGGTTTTACCTATGGCGCGTAATTTCTTGAGATGGCCCGTGTTACTGGCGCTGCTTGCCGGATGCGCTTACACGCCGGTCAAGCCGGTGCACGAGGAAGCGCCGGTTGGCCAACAGCTGCCGCTGCGCCTGGCGGTGGACATGAGCCCGGAGAAGCTCGCGGAGAACAAGGTGGATCAATACTACTACGCAGAGATTTATTACCCGGAAGGCAAATTGATGCGCAATGCGGCAATCACCGCTTTTGCACCCCTTGTCAAGCAGGTTTTGCCGCGCGAAGAGATGCCCGTGCCGGACTTGATTATCAAAGTCAGCGGCACGAGCACGTTCAATCCTGCAATGCGGGTTTTCTATGCCGATGTTACCGCGACCGGCTATCTTCCAAGCGGCGAAGAGATTGGAACATTCACAGCCAGCTCGGATATCGGGGGCGTCGTAAGTTCGTATGAGCGGGCATTTGCAAAAGCTTATGTCGCCGCGTTCCAGGAGATCGCAAGGAAGTTCCTGCAAAGCGGCGCCTTGAGGGTAGCGGCGTCCCAGCACACGACGGATTGATCGCAAGCGTCCAGGCGCTAAATCAGGCGCGCCGCAAAAGCGGGTAGAATAAGCACAATAACCGACCCGGTCATCATGACTAGCGAACCCATACTTGTCATCACTAATCTTCCCGGCCGCGATGCCGCATTGAAGCTTGCGCATAAATTGATCGAAGCGCGGCTTGCAGCCTGTGTTAACGTCATGGCGGAATGCACGTCGGTTTACCGCTGGAAGGGAAAAATCGAAACCGCGCCGGAAGTACCGGTATTCATCAAGACGTTGAAGGCGCTCTTTCCGCGCCTTGAACAAATGGTCAGACAGTGCCATCCCTACGAACTTCCGGAGTTGATTGCTGTCCCTATTGGCGACGGATTGAAGGCGTACCTTGACTGGCTCGCTGCTGAGACGTTGACGATTAGCGGTTGAACATTCACTTTCCCAAAATGCGCCGGCTGTTTTTTTTGCTGTTGCTGTTTTCCCTGTCTGCCCACGCGGGCGAGCCGCAATTGCTCGAGCCCGAAAAAGCATTCCGGTTTTCAGCGCAGTGGGTAGACCCCGACAATATCGAGGCGCACTACGAAATCGCGAACGGCTATTATTTATACCGCGATAGGTTCAGTTTCGATGTCCAGCCCAAGGGCTTTTCCCTGGGCAAGCCGCAAATGCCGGCCGGCGCAGTGCATCAGGACAAGTTTTTCGGCCGTGTTGAAACCTATCGCGGCGATCTTAAAATCAGATTGCCGTTAAACCGCGCCGGCGCTTCAGCGCGGGCCGTAACACTGACCGCAATCTCCCAGGGCTGCGCCGATGTCGGAGTGTGCTATACCCCGCTTGAGCAGAAAGCCGAACTGATACTCGCCGCAACAAATATGTCGGCGCCTTCGCATACCGGCGCGGTTGCCGATTTGCAAAGCCTGCAAGCTGCTGCGGTTAACCCGTTTGGAAAAACCGCAGCATCAGTAGTGCCCGTCAACGACGAGTCTTCGCGAGCGGCCAATCTATTGCGGGGCGGCAGTTTCTGGCTCATCATCGCAAGCTTTTTCGGTTTTGGTCTTCTTTTGTCATTGACGCCTTGCTTATTTCCGATGATTCCAATTCTTTCCGGAATCATCGTCGGGCAAAAACAGCAGATGACCAAAACGCGCGGGCTGATGCTGTCGGCCTCCTATGTGCTGGGAGTCGCGATCACATATGCGATTGCCGGAGTGGCGGCAGGGCTCACCGGAACGCTGATTTCCACCACTTTGCAAAACCCATGGGTGCTCGCAACTTTTGCCGTCCTGTTTGTGCTGCTCGCGTTTTCCATGTTCGGATTTTATGAATTGCAGTTTCCCGCTTCCCTGCAAAGCAAGCTTTCCAATGCCGCAAACCACATCAAAGGCGGCAATCTTATCGGCGCGTTTGTCATGGGCGGGCTCTCCGCCGTCATCATCGGCCCCTGTGTAGCGGCGCCCTTGGCAGGGGCACTGCTTTATATCAGCCAGACGCGGGATGTGGTGCTGGGCGGGTCAAGTTTGTTTGTCATGGCATTGGGAATGGGAGTACCGCTCATCGCGCTGGGTCTCTCCGCCGGTGCGCTGCTGCCCAGGGCAGGCCCGTGGATGGAAGCGATTAAAAGATTTTTCGGCGTGCTGTTGCTGGGGGTCGCCATCTGGCTGACCTCGTCGCTCGTCACAGCGCAGGTGTACATGCTGCTGTGGGCGGCATTGCTTATCGTTTGCGCAATCTATGTTCTAGCCTTGCTGCGGGTAACGTCAGCTTATGCGAGATTATGGAAAGGGGCAGGCGTCATCACGTTGGTTGCGGGCGTGGCGCTTTTGATCGGGGCTTTTTC
>DATMDB010000233.1:0-2227 GCA_035558075.1 Burkholderiales bacterium | reverse complement strand
CTGCAAATCCTGCGACAAGCCGGGTGCTGCCCACTGGAGCAGGTAAGGGTGCGGGGACCTGGGCCGGCGCGACGGGCAAGGCCTGCCGCCTTGCCGAATCGCGCTGCTTGGCGAGGCTACTCCCGCTGCCGAGGCGCTTGGCTGCATGCGTGTCAAAGCTGGCGAACCCCAGGCCTACCAGGGCTAAAACCAGCAGCAGGGCAAATATATTTAAGGCGGTCTGTCTCATGTTGAAGATTCTATCACCTGGATTTCGGGCTGAATATCGAATTGCAAGCACCGGTGCGCTGATCTTATGACCGATTCAACCTCCTGTGGGTTCGCGGCGCTGGCAAAAATAAAGCCGAGATAGCTTGCGCCTTCAGGCGGCGGGATGATGATATGCCCGCTTTCCGCAGTGATTTCGATGCCGGTGATACCCGGCAATTTCCCGGCGACGTCGAGGTTGCGCACACCCTGGTATATGCCGCGCATCGCAATCGGGATCATCATTACGCCGGCGGCGCAGTCAAGGTCGGGTAAGGGGAGCTTTTCGCCCAGAGCCTGGCGCAGAATCAGTTCCTCGATACTGATTCCCAACGCGTGTCGCAATACCCGCCCGCACAAGCCGCCGATCGAGCGCGCCGCAATTTCCAGAAGCCAGATGCCTGCGCTGTTCAAGCGCATTTCCGCGTGCACCGGGCCGGTAGTCAGTCCTGCGACTTTACATGCGCGCTGCACGGTTTGCTGCATCTCATCCTGGGTATTTTGCGGTAGCCGTGAGGGCGTGACATAAAGCGTTTCCTCGAAATACGGCCCTTCCAGCGGATCAGGCTTGTCGAAAAGCGCGAGGGTTTTGAGTTGCCCATCTTCCAGTAGGCCTTCAAGAGCGTATTCCATTCCTGGAACGAAGCTTTCTATGACCAGGCCAAGCGCCGCGGAGTCGCGGTCCGCCTTGCTCTGGATCTCCCGCGCCCGGGCCGTGGCCTGCAGGTATTGCTGCAAATTGTCGGCACGGATTACGCCGCGGCTTGCCGAGAGCCTCCTCGCTTTTACCACTGCCGGAAAGCGCGGAATCAGGGCGGCAGGGTCGGTGTGGTCCGACAGATGATGAAATTCGGGGCAGTTGAACCCATGTGCGCTGAGCAACTCGCGGAATGCCAGCTTGTCGCGCAGCTTTCGCACCGCCTGCGGCTGGTTTCCTTTAAGCCCAAGGCGCTCATTGAGCAATGCCGCCAGCTCAAGGCCGTGATCATCCACTGCGAGCACCGCTTCAGGCTTGCGCGCAAGCGCCCGCAGGATGGTTTCCGCTGCCTGTTCGGGCATATCGAAATGCACCGACATGATGGGAGTCAATCCCCATTGCGGCGCGAGTTGATGGCAGTAATCAGCTGCGCTGATGATTTCGACGTTGAGCGCTTCGGCAGCGGCGAGGAAATCGCGGTTGCGGTAAGAGGTGGTGGGAAGAAGGAGGAGTATGTGCTTCATTTATTGATTCCAAGCTGTCAAGGCGCCAAGGACGCCAGGTTCGTCCCTAAAAACTCTGCAGCTGCTGATGGGTTGGCTCGGCACAGCAATACCACGGCTCTGATAATCGGGGAATCGGTCGTTGATTTTTGGACTTGGGTAAAGCAGGAACGCGAATGCCCAGCGCGGCATGCGCCATTTGCCGGATGCGTTCGAATGCTTCGCGGCGCGGGAGCTTCTCCGATTGTTCAACCAGCGATTGTACCTGGCTTTGCAGGCGGTCCACCCGCGGGTCGCGGTGCCGCCACGGATAACCCAAAAGAACCGGGTCGAAATCCTCGATGAGATCGCTAAAACCCGGCAATTGCAGCAGGTATGAGCCTTTTGGAATCAGCAGGCGGATGGAAAGTTGCACCGGGGGCACGCTTTCCACGAGATCGAGATCGGCGATGCGCCGCAGCAGTTCGATATAACCATCGAGCGTCATCCACGGCGTGAACGCGACAAAAGTCGGAGCAAAAGCGATGCCCGCTTCGCGCATCAGCGCAACAACGCGGTTGAAGTCCCTACTCGAGTGGTTTTTGGCCAGGTATTCAAGAACGCGGTCATCCACTGATTCCACCGCCGAGGTAATGAACAGGCAGCCGGTTTTTTTCAATTCCGGCAGGAGGTCCGCATGTTCGATGAGGTGCTGTACTTTGATAGTGGCGTCGTAAGTGATATCGGGAAATTCCTCATGCAACGCGCGCACGATTTTCAGGGAATGGGTCGGGCCGTTGAA
>DATMDB010000232.1:0-4584 GCA_035558075.1 Burkholderiales bacterium | reverse complement strand
GACGAGACCGCCCGCAGACGCACTATCAAGACGAGGGGTGATTTCAGCGGCGGACAGGGTTGGCGCCAACGCAAGGGGCCCAAACCCAGACAGCAACACGAAGACCAGCCGCAGCAGCCGCATGCGTTCTCCATGCCCATTGAGGCGGCGGTGCGCGAAGTGCCGGTGCCCGAAACCATTAGCGTCGCTGCTCTGGCGCAGAAAATGTCGGTGAAAGCTGCGGAAGTCATCAAGACCCTGATGAAGATGGACACCATGGTAACCATCAACCAGGTGCTGGACCAGGACACGGCGATGATTGTGGTTGAAGAAATGGGGCACGTTGCCAAGCGCGCCAAGCTGGATGACCCCGAATCACTGTTAAGTGAAGAACAGCAACTCAAGGAAGTGTCTTCGCTGCCGCGTGCTCCTGTGGTTACCGTGATGGGGCATGTGGACCACGGCAAGACTTCATTGCTCGATCACATTCGCCGCACACGGGTGGCAATCGGCGAAGCCGGCGGGATTACGCAGCATATCGGCGCGTATCATGTCGAAACTCCAAGAGGCATGATTACTTTCCTCGATACGCCCGGCCATGAGGCGTTTACCGCGATGCGCGCGCGCGGCGCAAAAGCGACCGATATCGTGATTCTGGTGGTGGCGGCGGATGACGGCGTGATGCCGCAAACCATCGAAGCGGTGCATCACGCCAAAGCGGCCAAGGTGCCGATCGTGGTCGCGGTGAGCAAGATAGACAAGCCGGAAGCCAGTCCCGAGCGCATCAAGCAGGAGCTGGTGGCGCAGGAAGTGGTGCCGGAAGGTTGGGGCGGGGACACCATGTTTGTCGAGGTTTCCGCCAAGACCGGGAAAGGCATTGATGCGCTGCTGGAGAGAGTGCTGCTGCAAGCCGAAGTGCTGGAGCTCACGGCTCCGCGGGATACTCCCGCCAAGGGCCTGGTAATCGAGTCACGGCTGGATAAAGGACGCGGGCCGGTTGCCACCATCCTGGTGCAGTCGGGCACTCTGAGACGTGGTGATGTGCTGCTGGCGGGAGCTGCATTCGGCCGGGTGCGCGGCATGTTCGATGAAGCGGGGCATGTGGTGCAAGAAGCCGGGCCTTCAATTCCAGTGGAAATCCAGGGTTTATCGGGTGTGCCTATGGCGGGCGAACAGGCGCAGGTGCTGGGCGATGAACGCAAGGCAAGGGAAATCGCGCTGTTCCGGCAAGGCAAGTTCCGCGATGTGAAATTCGCCAAACAACAGGCGGCTAAACTCGAAAACATGTTTGACCAGATGGCGGCAGGCGAAGCTAAAACGCTTTCGCTGATCATCAAGGCCGACGTGCAGGGCTCGTATGAAGCGCTGACGCACGCTCTGCAAAAACTTTCCACCGAAGAGGTCAAGGTCAACGTCATTCACAGCGGGGTCGGCGCCATTACCGAATCCGACATCAACCTGGCGCTCGCTTCGAAGGCCGTGGTCATCGGCTTTAACACCCGCGCCGACAGCACCGCGCGCAAACTCATCAGCAACGCCGGCGTGGATGTGCGCTACTACAACGTCATTTACGATGCGGTGGACGAAATCAAGGCGGCGTTGTCCGGCATGCTGGTGCCGGAGAGCAAGGAGAACGTTCTCGGCCTGGTGGACGTACGCCAGGTATTCCGCATTTCCAAGGTGGGCGCGGTAGCCGGCTGCTATGTTCTGGAAGGCTTGGTCAAGCGCAATTCCATGGTGCGGGTGTTGCGCGACCACGTGGTGATACACAGCGGCGAACTGGATTCGCTGAAGCGCTTCAAGGATGATGCAAGAGAAGTCAAGGCCGGCTTTGAATGTGGCCTGTCGATCAAGAATTACGATGACATCAAAGTGGGCGACCAGCTGGAGATTTACGAGGTCGTTGAAGTGGCAAGAACGTTGTAAGGCGTGAGGAGTAAGGAGTAAAACTAAGCCTTTACAGCACTTCACTCCTCCCCCTTACACATTACCGAAATTTGTCATGCCCAAAGACTATCCCAGAACCCGACGCGTTGCCGAACAGATCCAGCGAGAGCTGGCGGAAATCGTGCGCCAGGAATTGAAGGACCCGCGGGTGGGCATGATTACGCTTACCGACGTGGAAGTATCACCTGACTACGCCCACGCCAAGATTTTTTTTACGCACCTCGGGGAATCCCGGCAAACTGCCGATACCGTGACCGGCCTGCAACACGCCGCAGGCTTTTTGCGCAGCCAGCTGGCGCAGCGCCTCAAGCTGTACGCCGTGCCGGAACTGCATTTTATTTACGATACATCAGTTGAGCGCGGCATACGCCTTTCCGGCCTGATAGACCAGGCAATTTCAGAAGACAAAAGACACCCGTCTTAACCCATCTTGCGCAACGCAAAGAGGCAAATCAGCGGCGTTCTGCTCCTCGACAAGCCAGCGGGGCTCACTTCCAACGCCGCTTTGCAAAAAGTGAAACGCCTGTTCCAGGCCGCCAAAGCGGGGCATACCGGCACTTTGGACCCGCTGGCCACAGGTCTTCTGCCGGTTTGTCTAGGTGAAGCGACCAAGTTTTCGCAGGGTTTGCTTGATTCAGGCAAAGCCTATCAAGCCGTGATTAAACTTGGAGAGACCACCTCAACGGGCGACGCCGAGGGGGAAATCCTGTCCAGGCAAGCCGTCGCTGTTTCCCGCGTTCAGGTAGAAAAAGCCTTGAGCCGTTTAGTCGGCAGTATCAGCCAGACCCCGCCCATGTATTCTGCCCTGAAGCACCGGGGAAAACGGCTCTACGCTTATGCCAGGGAAGGCAAGCACGTGGAAAGGGAACCAAGGCAAGTGCGCATAGAATCTTTGCGGCTCGACAACTTTACCCGGGAGGAGATTAAGATCACTGTTCACTGCAGCAAGGGAACTTATATCCGCGTTTTGGCCGAAGATTTGGGGAAGGGACTGGGATGCGGGGCGTATCTGAAAGCATTGCGCCGTGATGAGGTCGGGCCTTTTCACCTGCATGAAGCGCTCTCGCTGCCGCGGCTTGAAGCCATGAGCGTGGAACAAAGGGATGCAAGTCTTTTGCCCGTAGATAGTTTATTGCAGGAGCTTCCGGAAATTCTGCTTAAAGAAGAAAACTACCGTAATTTCTTGCAAGGCCATGCCATATCGCAGGCTGCACTCCCGATTTGCGGAATGGCAAGAATTTATAATACAAAACAAATATTTATTGGTGTTGGCGAAGCCACGGCCGAAGGCAAAATCAAACCGAAACGCCTGCTCGCCGCGGATACAGCGCAATGACAGCGAACATCAGGGGAAAGCGTCTGAATTCATACCCAAAAATAATTCTCACTTGAGCATATAAGCGTTTAAAAGGTAAAATGTGGGACTTTCAATCGGAGAGCAAGTAATGTCAGTAACGACCAGCCAAAAGTCAAAAATCGTGCAGGATTTTCAAACGGCAAAAGGTGATAGCGGTTCCCCGGAAGTGCAGGTTGCGCTGTTGACCGCGCGCATCAATGATCTGACCGAGCATTTCAAGACGCATGTGAAAGATCACCATTCACGCCAAGGCCTGTTGCGCATGGTAAACCGCCGCCGTAAGCTGCTGGATTATCTTATGAGCAGCAATGCGGAACGCTACCGCAAGCTCATTGAACGCCTCGGCCTGCGCAAGTAGCGTTTGTATTTTCCTGCTGCCGCGGCAGCCTCACGGTGCAACGGCAATTTTCGGACCGAACCTAAGATTTCACAAAGGATAACGCGTTTTGAAGAACATTAAAAAAAGTTTCAGCTACGGCAATCACCAAATCACGCTGGAAACCGGCGAAATTGCGCGCCAAGCAACAGGCGCAGTAATGGTGAACATGGATGACACGGTGGTACTGGTCACTGTGGTCGGGGCCCAGCAAACAAAACCAGGTCAGGATTTTTTTCCACTGACCGTAGATTATCAGGAACGCACTTATGCCGCCGGGAAAATACCCGGCGGTTTTTTTAGGCGCGAAGGCCGGCCCTCGGAAAAGGAAACCCTGACCTCGCGCTTGATTGACCGCCCGTTGCGCCCGCTTTTTCCGGAAGGTTTTTACAACGAGGTGCAAATTATCGCCACCGTGGTGTCTTCCAACAACGAGATTGATTCCGACATTCCGGCGATGCTGGGAGCTTCGGCGGCAATGGCGATTTCCGGGATTCCCTTTAACGGGCCGATCGGCGCCGCACGGGTGGGGTATGACAACGGCGAATATATATTGAATCCCAGCGCTACCCAGTTAAAGTCTTCTTCCCTCAACCTGGTGGTCGCGGGCACTGAACAAGCGGTGCTGATGGTCGAATCGGAAGCGCTGGAACTGCCTGAAGACATCATGCTTGGTGCGGTGGTATTCGGGCACCGTGAAATGCAGGCGGCGATCAAAGCGATCAACGAACTCGCGGACGAAGCGGGCACGCCGCTTTGGGACTTTCAGCCCCCGGCCAAGGACGAAGTGCTGATAGCGAGAGTCACTGAACTTGCGGAAGCCGATTTGCGCCAGGCCTACGGCGTCAGGCAAAAGCAAGCGCGAAGCCAGCAGATAGACACAATACGCAGCCGGGTTTTAAGCGAACTCAATGGTGAAAATCCC
>DATMDB010000231.1:0-3071 GCA_035558075.1 Burkholderiales bacterium | reverse complement strand
GTGCCCATGCCGCTCGCCAAATTCTCAAACCCTACCGCGAACACCAGCCAGGGATAGCTTTTCCCCGCCCAGGCAAGAAACATGAACGAGAGAATGGATATCGCCTGCAGCCAACCGAACCACATCAGCGCGCGGTAGAGGCTCATGCGCGTGAGCAGCGCCCCGCCTATGAGCGCACCTGTCAACAACGCCGCGAGCCCCAGCCCCTTGTTGATAACACCCACGTCGGTTGGTGAAAAACCCGCGCCACGAATGAGAAATGCGGTGGTGAGGGTGGATGCCAATGCGTCGCCGAATTTGTAGAGGATGATGAGAAGCAACAACAGCAGCGCGCCTTTGCGCGAGAAAAAATCCTTAAGCGGCTCGACCACCGCCGCTTGCAAAGTACGCGGTGTCGCAGCAGGTGTTTGCGGCTCCGGCGCAAACAGCGAAGTCAGTATGCCTGCGCCCATAACAAGCGCCATCAAAAAATAAGTAACCCTCCAGCCGATCTGGTCGGCGAGAACCAGGGCAAGCCCGCCCGAGACCAGTATTGCGATGCGATAGCCCAGCACGCTTACCGCCGCGCCCATGCCGCGCTCAGGCTGGCTCAACAAATCGGTGCGGTAGGCATCCACCACGATGTCTTGCGAAGCGGAGGCAAACGCCACCCCCAAAGCAAACAACCCCAACAGCAGCAGTGAGTCCTCAGGAGACGTCAGCCCCATGGCGACGATGCCAAGCAATAATCCAAGCTGGGTGGCCAGCATCCAGCCGCGCCGGCGCCCGAGCCACGGCGGGACAAAGCGGTCCATGAACGGCGACCACAGGAATTTGACGAGATACGGCGTGCCGATCCAGGAAAACCAGGCAATGGTTTGAATATCAATTTTGGAAACCGTGAGCCATGCCTGCAAGGTGCTTCCGGTCAGCGCGAGCGGCAGGCCGGATGAAAATCCGAATAACAAAACGACCGCGATGCGCCGGCTGCGGAAGACTTCAAGGTAGGGGTTGGTTTTTTCAGGTGATGATTGCACGGTTTTGAATGAAGCGACTTAAAGCTGGTAATCATAATCTATGATTAGCGGCGCATGATCAGAAAAGCGTTTGTTTTTATAAATACTCGCCCGCTTGGCTTTCTCCGCGATACCTGGCGTGGCGATATGGTAATCAATTCGCCACCCGACGTTCTTGGCCCATGCTTGGCCACGATTTGACCACCAGGTGTATTGCTCCGGCTTTTTGTTCAGACGCCTGAATACATCCACCCAGCCGAGCTCACCGAACACTTGAGTAAGCCAAACCCGCTCGTCCGGGAGGAAGCCTGAATTTTTCTGGTTACCACGCCAGTTTTTCAAATCAATTTCTTTGTGCGCGATATTCCAGTCACCGCAAAGGATGAAGTCCCTGCCACTTGCGGCAATCTCCCGCAAGCGTGGAAAAAATCTCTGCATGAAGCTGAACTTCGCCGCTTGCCGTTCTTCAGAGCTCGAGCCGGAGGGAAGATAAATGGAAACCACGCTTAAATTTCCGAAATCGCAGCGCAGATACCGTCCTTCCGAATCAATATCGCAAATCCCCAGTCCGGTAATCACCTTATCCGGCTTGGCCTTGCAATACATCCCTACTCCGCTGTAACCTTTTTTCTCTGCATAGCTGAAGAACCCATAGTAGCTTGCTGGTTTAAGCATTTGTGGGCTCATGTCATTGGCTTGCGCTTTCACTTCCTGTACGCAGACAATATCAGCCTGTGATTTTGACAACCAGGCAAAAAATCCCTTGGTCGCAGCAGAGCGGATGCCGTTGAGATTTAAGGTGATTATGCGTAACATAACGACGGAGGGATTGGTTTTTTAAGTGTTCTCCCTAAAATGTCCGACTTCAGACAGGATTTCATCCGCTTCGCTGTAAGCAAAAGCGTGCTGCGCTTTGGCGAGTTCAAAACCAGGGCCGGACGTTTATCACCGTACTTTTTCAATGCCGGTTCGTTTCATGACGGTGAATCGCTGCTTGGGCTTGCGCAATTTTACGCTAAAGCCATTCTCTCCGCTAAAATACAATTTGACATGCTGTTCGGCCCCGCCTACAAGGGGATTCCGCTGGTTTCAGGCACCGCCATCGCGCTTGCGCAAAATGGTCATAGTGTGCCGTTTTGCTTTAACCGCAAGGAAGCCAAGGACCATGGCGAGGGTGGCGTCTTGATCGGGGCGCCGCTGAAGGGACGGGTGTTGATCGTCGATGATGTAATTTCCGCGGGCACTTCAGTTCGCGAATCGGTGGAACTCCTACTCGCAAACCAGGCCACGCCGTGTGGCTTGGCGATTGCTTTGGATCGCATGGAACGCGGCGGCGGCGAGCTCTCGGCGGTACAGGAGATAAAGCTGAAGTTTGGGCTGCCGGTTATCAGCATCATCACGCTGGACGATGTGCTAAGCTATCTGCAAACGAGGGAGGAACTGGTGCATAATTTGCTTGCGGTACAGAAATACCGGCAGATATACGGTGCCAATGCAAATGCGGCTTAAACCATTGCGTATTTTCAGGAACGTTGCCTTGTTGTTGCTCTTCGGCATACCGGGCGTTTCTGCATTTGCGGCGACCTATAAATGGGTGGATGAACATGGCGTCACCCATTACGGCGACAGCATCCCTCCGGAACACCGCGACCGCGCCAATATTGAGCTGAACCAAAGGGGCGTGATCCTCAAAAAGAATGATCCAGCGCTCACCGAAGAGGAGCGCAAGGCCAAAGAAGTCGAGCTGGCAAAACGACATAAGCAGGAGACGGAACGGAAGCGCAAAGACGCAGTCCTGTTGAACGCCTACTCCAGCGTCGAGGAAATTGATCTGGCGCGCGACCGCAACCTGCAACAAGTCGAGTTGATCATAAAAAACATCCAAGAACAAAAGAAAGCAGTGCAGGCCGATTTGGACGCACGCCGCGACCTAGCGGAAGCTTATACCCAAGTCAATAAGCCGGTGCCCGAGGGATTGCAACAGGACCTTGAGGCTCTGGAAAAAAACAAGCAGGACCTGGAAACGGCCATTACGCAAAAACGCAAAGCTGCGGATGAAATCCGCGCCAACTTTGA